>CAZGVQ010000119.1:0-8822 GCA_964529355.1 uncultured Acidimicrobiales bacterium | reverse complement strand
GTTGCCGACCTTCTGAAAGCGCAAGGCATCTGCTTCAGAAATGAACGCCGTGGCGTTGGTGAACAACTCCCACTGGCGGAACCACTTGGCCGCTATCTCGATAACGATGTTGCTGATCACGAACCAACCGAGGATCATCACGACCGAGGCCACGGTGTTCCGGGCGATCACGGCAATCGACATGGCCAGGATGAAGAACAGTCCGCCGGTGATGCCGGCTCGGCCGATGGTCGACACCAGGTCGAGCCAGAATCGGCCATCGATACCTGCGGTCGAACCCCTGGTGGCCGCGACCAGGGAGAAGAGCACGCTGGCGAACGCCAGAATGGCCGCGGTGAGCACGGCCGAGGAGACAAACCCGGCGGCGAACTTGGTGAGGAGAACCCTGGTGCGTCGCGGCTCCCAAAGCAGCAGATTCTCGACGGTGCCGAACTTGTACTCGGCGCCGACGAATGACGCTCCGATCATCACGGCGATGACCAGAAAGAACACCGAGATCGATGGCACGATGCCCTGCAGGCCAGCTTGTGCCTGACGTACCTCCTCACCAGCGAAGTCGAAGATCTCCGGTTCGCTGGTGTCGGGCCGGACGTCGCTCCAGTCCCCGGGAATCACGTCGCCGAGAATGACCTTGGCCTCAAAAACGTTGTCTCGCTCGAACTGCCTGGAATCCGCGAAGCAGGTGTTCTCGCGGAGGAATTGCTCGAACTCCTCGGGTGGTAGCGACTCGAAGTTCTCGACGATGAAGTCGTCGAAATTCGCTCCACTTTCGAGTTCCGCCGTCACCGCCTCGATGCAGTCCTGTGTGAAGCGGTCGGCTTCTTCGCTGGCTCGCTGGCGAGTATCGGTGTCGGGTGAGTCGGTCTGGGTGTAGGTGATGACGGCCGCCAGGACCATGATGATGCCGAACGCGATGGCCACACCCCAGGTGATGCGTCGGCCCCAGAAGCGTCGGAGTTCGGTTACGAGCAGTTTCACTGCACATCACCGCCCCCGGTGCCGGTGAGTTCGAGGAAGGTCGATTCGAGCGTCGCCCCCTGCGGCTCGAGCGCCCGCAGATACCGGCCAGCCGCCGCGAGGTGGTGGGTAACGCTGGCGCCATGTTCGGCACCCAGGTCGATGTCGATGGAGTTGGCAACCGGTCCGAGGCGGGCGCTGAAACCGGCATTGATGAGCACGGAAAGTGCACCCGGAGCGTCGTCGATGGTGGCCCGCAGCGTGCGCCCACCACCTTTGGCAATCAGCTCGTCGACCAGTCCGGTCTCGACCATTTTGCCTTGCGAGATAATGGTGACCACGTCGCAGGTTTGCTGCACTTCGCCGAGTTGATGGCTCGACACGAAGATGGTCTTGCCGCTATCGGCCAGGGTGCGAATGAGCTGGCGGATTTCGACGATTCCGGCCGGGTCGAGACCGTTGGCGGGTTCGTCGAGCACGATGAGTTCGGGGTCTTTCAGCAGTGTCGAAGCCACGGCCAGCCGTTGCTTCATGCCGAGCGAGTAGGAGGCGAAGCTGTCGCCGTCGCGACCGGTCAGCCCGACGATGTCGATGACTTCATCGACCCGCCGGTCGGGGATGCCCGCCACCCGCGAGAACATTTTCAGGTTCTTCTGGCCGGAGAAGGTGGGGAAGAATTTGGGTGATTCCACCAGCGCGCCGACCCGAGAAATCACGTTGCTGAGGTTGGAGACATCCTCGCCGAGGATCTTCACCGTGCCCTGAGTGGGGGCGATGAGACCCAACAGGCAGCGAATCGTGGTGGTTTTGCCCGATCCGTTCGGCCCCAGGAAGCCATAGACACCCGGACCCGGAACATGCAGGTCAAGGTTGTCGACCGCCACCACCGGTTCGCCGCGAAAGCGCGAATACTCCTTGCGTAGCCCGACCGTTTCAATGACAGCCAAGGCCGTCCCCCTCATCCTGTGTCACGTGTTCGCCATGTATTCGACTTCGCCGGGGCCACCTTTGGGTGACATCGGTCGCCTATGAATCTCCGGACTCCAGCGCTGCGCCGTACTGCTCCTGGGTGATCTCGCCGCCCGCCGAGGCTGCCTTGCCCTGATCGGCTGGCGTGAGGAACGGCTGGATCATGTCGATCCGTTTCCAAGCCGGGTAGGGGCTTTGGCCCTGCTCGTCGGGCACATAGGGCGAGTCGCTCACCCGGGTGTGCTTGTGGATGTAGCGAGCACAGTTCACGAACACGTGCTCGACCGTGGCTCGCACGATGCCAACGGCGCCCGGGTATGCGGCCATCAATTCGTCGTCGGTGTCGAACGTGGCCGTGGCCTGCACCCGCACCCGGTTGGGTGTCTCGAAGTCGATGAAAAGCATGCCGATCTTGGCGGTCTCGGCGATGTTGCCCATCGAGAGAAACATGCCGTTCCCGTCGTAGGCCGGAAATGCGAGGACCCCAGGGTCGATGGCCCGCACGACGCCCTGGCCGCCGCCCTTGTAACTGACGGTGGGATTGCCGTCGGCGTCGACGGTCGACAGAAAGAAGAAGTCTCGTGATTCGATGAAGGCGATGTGGGTCTCGTCGAGTTGATCGGCCACGATCACCGCTTCGAGGGCATCGGCGAGGTTTGTCGATTCGAACCGCTCTTGCATTGCACGCTGACTATCGGTGTAGAACCCCATACGGGTCTCCCTCAGTGCTCGGGTCTGCGCCGGAATAGCGCTGATCGCGATCAGGTTAGAGGGAGGCACTGTTCTCGCTGTGACCAGAATCAAATACTCAGAATCAGATACTCAGAATTGGAGCCACCATGACCGACGAGCGACCTCCGTTTCCGCCGTTCGACGAAGCCGAAGCGATGCAGAAAGTGCGCGGCGCTGAGGCGGCTTGGAACACTCGTGATCCAGAGCGGGTGGCTGGTGCGTACTCGCTCGACAGCGAGTGGCGAAACCGCGACACCTTCCTGCGCGGTCGCGACGAAATCCAGGAGTTTCTTACCCAGAAGTGGGCGCGAGAAACCGAGTATGCGCTGCGCAAAGATCTCTGGGCGTTTCGCGGCAACCGCATCGCGGTGCGTTTCCAGTACGAGTCGTTGGATACCTCGGGCCAGTGGTGGCGATCCTACGGGAACGAAAACTGGGAGTTCGACGAGCACGGTCTTATGCGACGACGGGAGGCATCGATCAACGATGTCGCCATCGAGGAGTCCGAGCGGCGGCTCTTTGGGCCGCGGCCTGAAGGCGATGAGAATGGGTTTCCGCTCCGATGACCGACTTCTTTGACATCGCTGTAACTCCAGCGGTGTTGGCGCTCCAGGAGGAGAAGGGCTCGCTCGGGATCTACACCACCGAGGTCGGTGCTGGACCGGGCGAACCGCATACGCTCACCGCAGACGAGATCCGGTTCCTCACCGAGCGCGACAGTTTCTATCTGGCATCGGTCGGCGAGACCGGTTGGCCCTATGTGCAGCACCGCGGTGGACCCGAAGGGTTCGTGAAGATCCTTGGCGATCACCGAATTGGTTGGCTGGAGCGCAACGGCAACCGGCAGTACATCGGTACCGGCAACATCCGGGCCAACGGTCGGGTCTCGGCGATCTTTGTGGATTATCCGAATCGGTCGCGGCTCAAGGTGTTCGGGCAGGCCACGCATCATCCGGGGGCATCGCCGGAGTTGAAGGAAGCACTCGGGGGAGAGGACATCCGCGACGATGGGGCCATCACCATCGACATCCTGGCCACCGCTTGGAACTGTCCGAAGTTCATTACGCCTCGGTATCCCGCAGCCGACGTTGCCGAGGCCATTCGTCGACTGCAAGAAGAAATCGCCGACCTGAAAGCCCAGTTGGGAACCTAGATTCGGGCGCGACCCGGCGATTTGGGGCAAGTTTTTGGCGGGGGTGCCTTGTAACAGTGATGTTACGGTTGTAACGTAACCGTAATGAACGGCCGATGTTCCCCCGTGACTCCCCAGGCCGTTCTCGACCTAGTGCCCCTCGACCGGTTCGGATTCATCGCCCGCGCTCGAATCGGTTGGGGAGGCGCTTGGTCGCTAGTGCTTCATCGCACGACCCACCGCTGACTTCACGGCATCGACCAACGGACTGGGTGGTGTGGGGTCGGAAGCATCGATAACGCTGATGGCCGAGGTGTCAAGGGTGGGAGACTCCGGGTCGATCGCACCGGGGACCTGGACCCGCATGCCGGTGGTGGCGACGGCCGCACCCCCTGCCTGGCTCTGCAGTGCGTTGAGCTCGCGCCGGAGGCGAGAGATCTCATCGATCGATTCGGCTCGTACCCGCTCGGCCGCCCGGCGCTCGTCGGACGCAATCCGTACGGCCTTTCCCGATTCCACGTGCAGCCGTTCGACTTCGGCCCGAAGTGCTTCCAGTTGGCGCACCTTGCTCTGGAGCCGGAGCTCTGCGGTGCTGGCGGCTGCGGCGACGGGGGCCTCGTTGCCGATCATCTGGGTTTTCGTTGCCGCTTGTTCGCGGATCTGGGCAGCGTGTCGCCGGGCTTCGGCGCGAATGCTCTCGGCGGTTTCCTGCGCCGCCAGCAGTATGGCCTTGGCGTCGTTGCGAGCACCGTCGGTGGAGGGCGTGGCGTTGGTAGTGCGCTCGTCGCGTCGCATCGTCGCGGCGACCGACACCAGGTAGGACCGCACCTCGGCGGGGTCGAGTCCGCGCCGAACGGTGCGGAACGTGATGTTCTCAAGTTCGTTGGGGTTGAACGCCATGTGTTGGGGAGCGCCTTCCATGGGAACGTCGCGCGAAAAGTCGATCGCAACGTGGGGGGCCGGTGTTTTCGGGCGGTCGGCGACCGGCCGAGGGAAGTTGTCCAGACCCTAGTGCGTTGGCGCCGAGGGTTGGCGCAGGCGCACCGCAAGCCGTCGTCAACGTGAGCTGCACGCGGTGACCGCACTACTATCGGCCTCTATGATCCTCACCGAAATCGACCACGTCGCCATCGCTGTTCATGACCTCGAGGCGGCCATTGCCTACTACGCCGAGGCCTTTGGCGCGGAGGTCGAACACCGGGAAGTCGTCGATAGCGACGGGGTCGACGAAGCGCTCATCAAGGTGGCCGACTCCTACATCCAGCTCACGGCCGCAACCCGACCCGACTCCCCGATCGCGAAGTTTCTAGAGAAGCGCGGCGAGGGGCTTCACCACGTTGGCTACCGGGTTGATGATTGCGCCGCCGCACTGGCATCGCTTGTCGAAGCCGGTGGTCGAGCCATCGACGAGGCACCACGGCCCGGATCGCGCGGCACCACCGTCGCGTTCGTGCACCCGAAGGGCTCCTTTGGAACCCTCATAGAACTCGTTCAGGAGTAGGCCGCGAACGAAGTGAGCGACGTGGGATGTTTTGCCGCAGGCGAAACTCCGTAAGCGAACGAAGTGAGCGACGTGGGACTCAGTTCGCGAGTTTTCCCAGTTGTTCGCGGTCGACGATGCTGATGCGCCGCCGGGCGATGGCGATCGCGCCGGATTGCTCGGCTCGTTGAAGTGCCCGGTTCGCCGTTGGTCGCGTGGTTCCGGCCATCGACGCCAGATCTTCCTGGGTGATGCGAATCTCGGTTGGCCCGTTGCCGTTCTCGAAGTGTGGTTCGAGGGTCATGATTCGCCGAAGCACGCGCTTGTCGGCTGGCAGGTACCGGGCTTCCTGGAGTAGTTCGAGCAGGGTCGTCATGCGGTCGGCCAGCACGCCGTCGAGGGCTTCGTCGACGGCTGGGTACATCTTCCGGAGTTCGCTGACGTCGCTTGCTGCGAGGCTCATGAGCTCGGAAGGTTCGAGCGCAACGATGGTGGCCGAGCGTCGATCCTGGCCGTTGAGCAGGATGAGCTCGCCGAGGACATCGCCCACGCCGTGAAGCGCAAGGGCTGATTCGTCGCCGTCGGACGTAAGGACCCGAGCTAAGAGTCGGCCCTTGGTTACCAGGTAGAGCCGATCACCGATATCGCCCTCGTGGAAGACGATCTCACGGCGCCGAAAGCGCCGGGGAACCATCCGCTTGTGGACGGCTTTCCGCTCGTCTTCGGGAAGTCCACCGAGAAATCCCCAATCCATATATTTCGTACTCTTTCCCTGTTACTGACCATTGTCTTTTAGGTATCAACCCCGCCTGGGTCAGAAACCATCCTCATCCTACCCCAAATTTGGGGTAGGTCCAGAATGTCACTGAGAAAGAAAATCGAAAGAAAAGGGAAAGGCAAACGTGCTCGGCGCCTCTCGGATCCTTGGCTAGACGTCGACGCCTTTGGCGGCGAATGGTCGGAGCATGGTGATGACCGGCGCGCCATCGAGAAGACCACCGACCGCGCCCATGGCCGCCTTCATGCCGTCGCCCTGACCGTGGACCCCAAGCGCTGCTTCATCGGTATAGATCTCGAAGAAGTGGATGAGGTTGGGGTTCGATGTGTCGACAGCGGCGGCGTAGACCTCGAGTCCGGCCTCCTCAGCCGAAGCGGCGACGAGTTGGGTGACGGCGGCTTCGAGTTCGGCGCCTTTTCCGTCGGCAGCGGTGAGCAGGGCATGGAGTGCGAGTTTTGACATGGCGTCAACGTAGTTGTGTGTCTCGAGAACCTCCAGTTTGACGGTACGGCGCTCATGTTTTGGGCGTCGTTGTTAACGCATTGTTCAGCGAGCGGCGTACCCTCCGCAGATGCCCGCCGTTCCCGCTGAGCCAACAAACGCGCTCGGCGTCGCGTCGTTCCGTTACCTGTGGATCAACAGTCTGACGTTTTACATGGTGGCCAACGCGCTGCGGTTTGTGTACGGCTGGATCGCCCTCGAGGGACTCGATGCAAACGAGTCGATTCAGGGGCTGATGGTGTTTCTTCTCGGCTTGCCCGGCATCTTCTTGTTACTGCCCGCTGGCGTGTGGGCCGACCGGATGAACCGCCGCAACCTGCTGGTGGGTTCGCAGTTGGCTACCGCTGTGGTGATGGTGATCACTGCGGTTGCGATTGGTGGGGGAGCACTCAGTCTGGGTTTGGTGATGGGCTCGGCGCTGCTGGCCGGAGTAACCACGGCCATCGGCTCGCCGGTTCGCTCGTCGCTGATTCCCGAGTTGTTGCCCGCCAACCTGCTCTATAGCGGTATTGCCCTCAACGCGCTGGCGCTGACCTCGTCGCTTATCGTCGGCGCGGTCACCGCGCAGATCATCGGCAACATCTTCGATTTCGACGGCGTGTTCTGGTACCTGGCCATCCTCCTCATCGTCGGGGCGTTCCCGGTCACGCGCCTTAGCGGGGCCCGGAGGGAGCCTGGCGAAAGTGGCCGGGTCACCATGGGTGAGGCGGTGCGCGAGGGGCTGTCCTTCGTGTTCCATCACCGGGCGTTGCGGACCTTGTTTGGGTTGCTGGCACTGGCGGGTTTCGTCATGAACGCGCTGATGTTCGTGACCCTTCAGGCGGTGGTGAAAGAGGAGCTGGGCCGCGATGCCGGCGACGCCGCGCCACTGCTGGCCATCATGGGGGTGGGCCTGGCCATCAGCTCGGTGGGGGTGATGCGCAGCGGCAACATGCGCAACAAGGGCACGTTTTTCATGCGGGCGATGATGGTGGGCACCGCATGCCTGTTTCTGATGGGGCGGGCCACCGCCTACTGGCAACTGATGGTGCTAGCGCTCATCATGGGCTGCGCGGGCGGCATCTTCATCAACATGAACCAGGGGCTGATTCAGTCGAACACCCCGGGCGACCTCATGGGCCGGGTGATGGGCCTCTTCACCCTGGTGCAGGGTGGGCTCACCCCGCTGGGCGCGCTCACCATGGGTCTCATCGCCGCCGCAATCGGGCCGGGTCTCACCATGAGCATCGCGGCAGCGTTCGCCTTCTTCGTGGTGGTGTACACCTACTTCACCTCACCTGAACTGCGCATCCTTGGCAATGCCCAGGTCGATGCCGAGGCCGCGGAGTCGGCATCGGATTCCGATCAGGCGGGCGACGTGCCGAACACCAGCGGGAACCGATCGTCATCTGACGGGTAGCTGCCCGGCACTGCGGTGGTGTCGTCGTCGCTGATGGTGGGGTCGCAGCCGGGATGCGGGTGCCAGACGGCATCGTCGCCCAACCAGCGGGTGCTGATGGCCACCCGTCGGGTGTCGCTGGTGTTGGCGGGCGATCCGTGCACGATCCACGACGAGAAGATGAGCGCGTCGCCCGGCGCAACATCGAAGCCGACGATGTCGTAGTCGCCACGCGCCGCCTCGATGTCGGGGCACTCCTCTGCGCCGTCGAAGTCGGCGGTCCAGGAATCCTCGCCATCGAACGCCTTGGGCGCGTAGTAAGCGCCCCAGTCATGGGACCCGCGAACGAACTCGAGCGAGCTTCCTTCCACCGTCGCCTCGGTGCAGGCCACCCAGATCGAACAGATCTGTTTTCCCAGGAACGGCCAGTAGGGGATGTCCTGATGCCACGGCGTGGGCGCCGCGGTGTGCGGTTCTTTGAGCAGCAGGTGATCGAAATAGAACCGGACACCTGTGGACCTCATGGCGCTCGCCGCGAGTTCGGCGACCCCGGAGTCATAGATGAAGGACTGCACGGCCGGCTCGTGGCGCCAGAGATACCGCGTGGTGAACAACCGATCGCTGGTGGCATCGGGGTTGGTGTCGGTGACCCACCGGCCGGGTTGGGCCAACTGGCGATCGGCCACGGTGAGGATTGAGTCGAGCTGGTCGGGCTCGACTGCGCCGGCCACCTTCACCACGCCATCGGCGGCAAAGGTGTCGAGCTGCTCGGCGGTGAGCGGCATCAGTGGAACGGCATGTATTCGTCGAGCTCCCATTGCGTGACGGCGCTGGGGTCGTCGTCGGCCCACGTGGGGTTTGCGGTGGTGAAACGCTCCCACTCGATGTTCTTCAC
>CAZGVQ010000118.1:0-8872 GCA_964529355.1 uncultured Acidimicrobiales bacterium | reverse complement strand
ACCTCGCTCCTGCTTCTCGGCGCCGCGTTGCTCATCGTGTCGGCACCCGAGGACTCGCTGGTCCCCGGACTTCGTTCGGTAACCATGTGGGTTTCGTTCTTGATTTCGATCATGGGCGTCCTGTTCATCATCAACGTGCTCACCATTGGCCAGGGCACCGCACTCGGCCGTATCTGGCCAGCGTTTCGAGAAGGGGCCACCAACGCCATTCTCGGTGGAACCGCGGCCTGGCTGTGCCGTCGGGTCAGCACATGACGCGCATGCTCTTCGCGCTTCCCGGACCGACGAACATCCCCGATTCCATTCTCGAGGCCTTCCGGCGTCCGTCGATGGACTTCGGTTCGCCCGAGTTCGCGGCCTTCACGAACGAGGTGTGGGCCGACCTCGAGGCGCTGTTCGGGGCCCATCGGGTGATGGCGTACCCCTCGGTGGGTCACGGCGCCTGGGAGGCGACGCTCAACAATCTGCTCGAGCCCGGCGAATCGTTTCTGCTTCCTCAGAACGGGCTGTTCGCGACCCGCTGGGCCGATATGGCGACCGCCAACGGGTTTGCGCCACAGCCGATCGATGTCGATATCCGTCGCGCCCCCGACCCGGCGCTCATTCACGACGCGCTCGTGGCCGACACCAACCATGGGTTGGCCGGGGTGTTTGTGGCCCACACCGAAACCTCGACTGGCACGCTTGCCGACCTGGCCGCCATCCGCGACGCGATGGACTCCGCCGGTCATCCGGGCCTGTTTGTCGTCGACGCGATTGCGTCGTTTGCCACCGATCCGGTCCCCATGGCTGAGCTGGGAATCGATGTGGTCATCGCATCGTCGCAAAAGGGGTTGATGATGCCGCCGGGCCTCTCCTTCTCGGCGGTCAGCGAGAAAGCGCTGGCCCGGAACGCCGAGGTCTCGACACCAAGGAGCTTTTTCTCCTGGGCCGAACGCATCGATCCCGAGTGGGTCTACCAACGCTTCGGTGGGACACCACCCATTCAGCACATCTTTGCGTTGCGGGCCGCCATCGATCACCTTGCTGCCGAGGGTGGGATCGATGCAGTGTGCGATCGGCATCGGCGGTTCGCCCTGGCTGCTCACGCGTGTTTCGAGGCGTGGGGCGATGGATTCGCCATCAATGCCACCGAGCCGAGTGAGCGGGCGGCGGCGGTCACGTGCATACGGACGCCCGGCATGGTCGCCGACAACATCGAGATCGCCGACGTGCTCACCACAGCGCGCAATCGCTTCGGCGTCGCCGCGTCGAGCGCCATGCAGGATCTCAGCGGCCGGGCGTTCCGCATGGGTCATCTCGGCGACCTCACCGAGCCTATGCTCATCGGTGCATTGGCTGGTATCGAATGTGCCTTCCGCCACCACGGAGTAACCCACCATTCCGGTCTCGCAGCCGCCCTAAGGGTCCTCTCCCCCTAGCAACGCGTCAGACACATCTTTGCCTTTGGGTGAGTTAGGTGAGGAGGCCTTCGATTGGGGTGTGAGTTCCCGCGAGAACGGTGGAGCTATCGACGCCGAACCAGCTGGCCAGGGTGGCGTAGTAGTCGCCCATCCCAACCGTGGGGGAGAGGTTGTCGCCAGCGTCGAGTTTGGTGAGTGACGGCGCCTCGCCATGCCGGCCGGGGACGACTGGCCCGCTGAGCAACGCAACCGACGCGTTGCCGTGGTCGGTTCCCGAGCCGCTCGATTTCGGTCGACGTCCGAACTCCGAGGTGGTGGCGATGAGGGTGGACTGATCGAGTCCGGTGTCGGCGAGGTCGTTTCGGAACGCCACGAGCGAATCGTTGAGTTCGGTCATGAGGTAGTCATGGGTACCGACCTGTCCGTCGTGGGTGTCGAACCCTCCGTGGGTGAGGTGAATCACTCGAAGCCCGGTGTCGGCGCGTAGCAGCCGGGCGGTGCCGGCCAGTTTCCGGCCGAGTTCGTTGCCCGGGTAGGCCTCGACGCGCTCCTGTTCGCTGGCGTTGTCGTCATCGTCACCGCCGATGCCTCCGAGCAGGTCGGCAAATTCGACTGCTCGCTCGGCGCCGTTGCGTGCGTTGGCCAGGAGCTGGGACCCTCCGGTCGCCGCAGCCATGGCCAACACCGAGGATCGGTATTGGCGAAACCAGGGTCCCTCGTCGCGGAAGAACCATCCGGCATCGGCGTCGGCGAGACCGGCGGTGACGGCCTTCTCGGCAAGAAGTGCTTTGGCGTAGCCGCGGGTACCGATGGCCAAACCGGTCAGCGGGGCGCCGACGTCGAGCTGGTCACAAAGCCTGCCGAAGAAGCCGGTTTCGAAGTCGTCATCTGTCGCAGCCATGCCGTATGACCACCGGTTTTCCATCTCGAAGTGCGACATCTCGCCGTCGGTGGTGCCGACGCCTTCGACGACGGCGAGACCGAGCTCATGTATCCCGGCAAGGGAAGGGTTCAGACCCATCTCGTCATCGATTCGGACGAGTTCCTCAGGGTCGTGCATCACGTTCTCGCGGATCGAGCGAAGCCGTGATGACCCATAGGGTTCGAGGGTCGCCAGCCCGTCATTGCCGCCGGCGAGGTCGATCACCACCAGCGTGCGTCCTTCCGGCACCGATGCCAGGGGAGTGGGCGAGGCAGCACTGTCTGTACGATTGCCCGAGCTGGCATCGCCCGACCCGAGATTGCCCGACAACGAGGTGTCGGGCACCTGCCCCGACGATGTCTCGGGCCATCGATCGCCCTGATTCAGCAGATAGGTACCTCCGCCGATTGCGGCAGTCGCCGCACCTGCGCCTGCGAGAAAGCGACGTCGGGTGGTGCGGCTCGAGGGGCCGGAGCGTGGAGAGATTGAGGGTGTGCTCATGACAGTTGAAACTCCGGTGAGGCGAGGGCGAGTCCCAGAAGGAGCTCAAGGGTCTGGTCGAAGGGAAACTCGTCGGCGGCCTGTTGCATGGCGTGCCTGGTTTCGTCGCTGACATCGAAGAGGCCACAATGCGCAAGGACGTCGTCGACCTCGGGCTCCAGGCGGCTGATGAGCCGCTCGGACAGCTCCGACTGAAACAACAGGTTGGTGCGAGCCAGAAGTTGTGACGCGGTCAGCCAACGTTCGTCGCCGGGCCAGCCGGCCACATTCGGGGGCTGGTAGGGCACCTGTCCCATTCCCCACAGAGCCCAGCGTTCCGGGGTGAAGCTGTCCTGTCCGAGCGCGGCGACCAGGCCGACCACGTATTCGACTGCGGACTTTGCCCGCCCACCCACGTGGGCAAAGAAGTCCGGGTGGTCGACGATGGCTTCCAGGAGCGGCCGAATCTCGAGATCGTTCGACCGGAACACATCACCGAGTTCTTTTCGACGATCCGGGCTGGGAGCGACGCCAACCAGATGTTGGTAGATCGCGCTTGCAACGTGGGGTGCACAAGCGGGCTGATCACAGATGGCATCGATGATCGACTCGTTGTCCCAGCGGCGGCGCTCGCCGAAGAATCGCAGCGGACGGTCGTAGTGCCGATCGCGATCGAAACCCACCGCCTTGCTGTCGTAGTCGGCATACCAGCCCGAGAGTCCGCGGGCAGCAACCCGGATGTCGTCCTCGGTGTAGTTGCCGCGGCCGAGGGCGAACAGTTCCATGACCTCGCGTGCGTAGTTTTCGTTGGGATCGTCGCCGTCGGACCGCGAACCGTCGAGGTAGAGCAGCATCGCTCCATCGATGGTGATGGCTTGAAGCAGGTCGCGAAAGTTGCCGAGCGCATGGGTCTCGAGCAAGCCATGTTGGGCGGTGATGTAGGCGATGTCGGCTTTCTCGAAGCTCGATGGCAGGTGGTTGTGCCAGAACCACGTCATCCGGTCGCGCAGCGTCGCCTCGGGCGCCCACATTTTCGCGAGCCACCACTGCACGAAGTCCGGTGGATCCATGTCGGCCGGCTCGAGTAACGAGGACGTGCCCGGCTGCGTGTCGTAGGCCTCGGCAACCATCGAGCGGGCCAGCTCAGCGGGCGTCTGGTTCTCTACGGCTGCGACGGCGCCGGGGTGCGCTGCAAAGGACAGGCGCCGAAACACATGGGCCCGCTTTTCGTCATCGGATGCTGGCGTGTTCGCTGAGGATCTCGAAAGCGAACGGTCCGGTCCGCGGAGGGAGAAAAGCGAGCGACGCGGCATTGATGCGGGCGTTGCTGGCGATGCGGGAGAGAGCGCTTGAGTCATATCCTGGTGATACCGCACCGTTGATGAAACGAAGATGAACCGGTTCTTCATGTCTTCTTCATGAAAGAGCTGCTTCACTGGGGTTGTGCGAGTTCTTGTCGTTGAAGACGACGTACCGCTGTCGACAATTCTCGAGCGCGGACTGAGCGAGGACGGCTACGCCGTCGATCTTGCGCACCGCGTGGTCGATGCCCGCCACGACGTGCAGACCAACGAGTACGACGTTGTGGTGCTCGACCTCGGCCTGCCTGACGGCAACGGGCTCGACCTTTGCCAGGAGCTGCGCGCCGACGGGTACGCCGTGCCGATTCTGATGCTGACCGCTCGCGACTCGCTTTCCGACAAAGTTTCGGGGCTCGACTCGGGCGCCGACGACTACCTCACCAAACCGTTCGACTATCCCGAGCTCGCGGCGCGGTTGCGCGCATTGGTTCGGCGTCCGGCCGAGTCGCGATCGCCGGTGCTTGAAGTTGGAGAGCTCAAGCTCGACCCGGCGACCCGTCGAGTATGGGCGGGCGCCATTGTGGTGCCCCTCACGACCCGAGAGTTCTCGTTGCTCGAATACCTGATGATTCGGGCCACCGAGGTGGTGAGTCGCACCGATCTCCTCGAACATGTGTGGGACGCTAACTACGACGGCCTCTCGAATGTGGTCGATGTTCATATCGCCAACCTGCGAAGGAAGCTGGCCGGGCCGGGTGGCGCCAACGCTGCCGAACGCGCAACGATTGAAACGGTGCGCGGCGCTGGCTATCGGTTGTCGACCATCGCAGAGTCAGGAGCGGAAGCATGAATCTTCGGGGAGTGCGGGTTCGACTAACTCTGGTGTACGGCGTGATCATGGCGATCACCGTGGGAGCACTTGCCTGGTTCGCGGCGTCGGTGGCCAGTGATCGGGTGTTTCAATCGGCCGAGCGCGAGGCCGTGCAGAAGGTGGCCGACGCGGCCATTGACCCCGATAACCCCCAGGACAACATCTGGCGGGTGGACACCGAGAACGAGTGGACCGCGGTGCAGGGCGAGGCGTGGGTTGAACCTCCGCTGTTTACCATCGTTGCCGACTCGGGCGGCGTCGAGAGCTTTCAACGATTCGAGAGTCGGGATGGCACCTGGTTGGCGTTCAGTCGTCCGCTCGACAACCCGATGAACTTTGTTGTCTCGGCGGTGTTCCTCGAAGATTTTGAGTCCGACGTCAGCAGTATTCGCTGGCGCATCGGACTCGCCGCCCTCGGGTCGATGATCGTAGCGGCGGCCGCCGGATGGTTTATCGCCGGCCGATCGCTGGTGCCGGCCCGAAACGCTGCGCAACAGCAACGCGACTTCATCGCCGATGCCGCCCACGAGCTACGCACACCGCTGGCGGTCATTCAGGCATCGGCCAGTCATACGCTGTCGCGCGAGCGCGAAGCCGATGCGTACCGCGAGTCGTTGCTGGAGATCCGCCAAGCCACCGAGCGGGCATCGGCTGGTGTGGGCGAACTCCTTGAGCTGGCCCGCCTCGAATCCGGTCAGGCCCAACCGCGGACGGCGCCTTTGCGCCTCGATCTGTTGATCGAAGAGGTTGCCTCGGGCGTGCGGGTGGATGACACCAAGGTCGAAGCCCGACCCACCATTTCGGTGGTAGCCGACGCCGACTATGGGTTGCTGCGTCAGATCGTCGAGAGCCTGGTGCGCAATGCGGCCGCCCGCGCCGACTCGGTGGTACTCACCGCGACCAGCCATGCAGGCATGGCCATCATCGACGTCGTCGACGACGGGCCGGGCTTTGACCCGGAGCTGCTTCCCCATGTGTTCGACCGGTTCCGGCGGGGTGACTCCAAGGGGTCCTCGGGCCTCGGGATGGCTATTGCCAAAACGGTTGTCGAGGCTCATGGCGGCGAGATCTCGGCGATGAACCGCGACGAAGGCGGAGCGATGGTGCGGATCGAGCTGCGGGCGTCTGATTCCTAGCTCGTATCGCCCAGCTCGATATGCAGGCACGAGAAGTCGTTGGTTGGCTCGTCGATCGACCAACCATCGCCGGCCGCCACGGCGATGCTGTCGTCGATGCCAACCCGTTGCTGGCCGCCGCTGCAGGTCACGCGCGCGGCGCCGGCCAGAACAAAGAGCAGGCATAAGTCTCCTCCGCTCGTGCCGGGCAGCGGTTCGGCTGAGGCAGCCGGGCGGATAACTCGCACGTTTGCCAGTGCATTGGTGGCCTGGGAGAAGCCGTTGACCTGTTCTTCCCATCCGGTCGCAAGTGGCTTCCAGGGCAGGTCGGTGGCGCGGTTGAAACAGAACCGCTGCCCGCCGAAATCGCGGTCGCGGTCAACCTTCGCGGTGGGAAGCGTGAGTTGGTGGTCGATGAAGGTGGGATGTTCGGCCGGCGCAGCGATTTCGACAACCTCGCAGCCGTCGTCGCTATTGAGGACCCGATGTCGAATATGGGGTGGTTGCAGAACGAAGTCGCCTTCGGTCATCCAGAACGGCTCGCCCTGGTCCTCATACACCACCTCGACCCGCCCTCGCCGGCAGTAGATCATCTGAAAGGCGATGTCGTGATGATGGACGTAATCGGGAACCGGCCCGGGCTCGGCGATCCGGATATGCGAAGCGATGACGCGCCCGCCATGTCGATCGGGGAGGAGATCTCGGTACTGCATCGATGCTCGCCCAACCCCCCAATCGCCGCCGGTGGTGAATACGTACTGGCTGCGGAGGTCCGGGCGTTGCGGGTCTGGCGGTGGGCCGAGCAAGTCGACTCCGGCCGAGGTTCGAACCGGCGCTTCCAGACCGGGGATTCGTAGCGCCGGTACGCCAGCGTGGTTTTGGGTGGAGATCTCCAAGGTGAGCCTGTGGCCCGTCATCTTTGCGGTGCGAGGGTCATCGGCCGGAAAGATCACCGCCAGCGTGAAACCCGCCGCCTCAAGCGCCGCGATGTCAGCGGAGAGGTCGGTGCTGGGCACCAGCACCTCGGCAGGCGTCTCGGCGTCAAAATCGTCCTTCGCGGGCATTGGCCGAGGCTAGCGCGCACCCTGGCAGGCACTTTCGCCACTATTTCTGGATCGTTTCGATTCTGAAAAAGGGTTGCAACCGATTGCACCCTCGATTCAATTTTCGAGGGTTTGCATGTAATGATGTGCAACGGGGAATCGCAAGGAAGCTTTTCCTCGGTTATTTCACCCTTGGAGGGGAACCAGTGAAGAAACTTTTCATGATCCTCAGCGTGTTCTTGTCGTTCGCACTTGTGGCGGCAGCATGCGGATCAGATGACGACACAACGGCGACCGGAAGTGACTCCGGCACCGAAGAGTCTGGTGGCGACGACGAAGAAGCCATGGAAGACGACGAAGAAGCCATGGAAGACGCCGAGCACCTCGGTGATGGCTCGCTGGGAATCGTGACGGTCGAGGCTGGCGACGCCATCCAGGTTCGTTCACTCGAGGCCATCTCTGGCGACGTGGCTTTCCTCGGTCTTCCCAACCAGCGTGGAACCGCTGCCGCAATTCGCGACTACGGCCAGATCAACGGCTTCGACGTTGACATGGGCGCCGGTCTCGACGATCTTTGCTCGGCCGATGGTGGCCAGGCTGCGGCTCAGACCATCGTTGCTGACGAGCAGGTCGTCGGTGTTATCGGTACCTCGTGCTCCGGTGCGGCAACCGCTGCTGCCCCGCTGATCAGCGAAGCCGGCATGGTCATGGTTTCGGCCTCGAACACCTCGCCCGCACTTACCTCCGATCAAGAGGGTAACGCCGGTGAAAACTGGAACGAGGGCTACTACCGCACCGCCCACAACGACCTCTTCCAGGGCGCCGCAATGGCGAACTTCGTGTTCACCGAGCTCGGTCTCACCACCGCAGCCGCCATTCACGATGGTGACCCCTACACCGAGGGTCTTTCCACCGCGTTCATCAATGCATTCGTCGAACTCGGCGGAACCGACGTTGGCTTCACCGGTATCGCAAAGGGCGACACCGACATGGTTCCGGTTCTCACCGAAATCGCTGCTGGTGCACCTGAGGCGCTGTTCTTCCCCATCTTCCAGCCCGAAGGCGATTTCCTCGCCGACCAGGCCGGAAGCGTATCGGGTCTTGAAGACACCGTGCTGCTCGCTGCTGACGGCCTCCTGGTCGACAGCTACCTCGAGCTTCCGCAGTCGGCTGGACTTCACTTCTCGGGCCCAGACGTCCGCTTCGGAACCAACACCAACGAGAGCACCGGCGTAGACGCCGACGCGTTCCTCGCCACCTATGAAGAAGAGTTCGGTGAGGCTCCCAGCGCTCCGTTCTGGGGCCACGCGTACGACGCAACGGCGCTTCTTCTCGATGCCATTTCTGCCGCATCGACTCTCGATGGCGACAATCTGGTGATCGACCGGGCTGGAGTGCGCGAGTTCCTTAACGGTGTTACCGGATACTCCGGCATTATCGGAACCATCAACTGCGATGACTTTGGCGACTGCGGTTCGCAGCGCATCACCGTCATCGAGCACCTCGACCCGGCCGACATCGACGCCTCGAAGGACAACGTGGTCTTCGAGTTCGCGCCGAGCTAGACCGGGCGAAAGCACTGGAACGCTAATGTTCTGCAAGCGCAGCGTTCCGCTTTGATTATCTGGAGCGACCCCGTCCACTCAATCGTGGCGGGGTCGCTCTGCAGAACAATGTTGTTCGATGGTTTGTATTAGAGGATGTGTTTTCGTTGACTAGCGCGGTCCGAGTCCCGGG
>CAZGVQ010000117.1:1256-8879 GCA_964529355.1 uncultured Acidimicrobiales bacterium | reverse complement strand
ATGCTGTTACCCGGCACGATGCAGGTGAGCTCACCAATGGTGTAGGTGGCGTAGGTTTCGTCGGCCGAGGAGATGTCGTCGAACGACAGGTCGTACTTGTATTCGACGCCGGCGACGCCGGCCACCTCGACGCGCAGCGCGGTGTTTTCCGGTTCGTCTTCCTGGTTGCGGATCTCGAGCACCATCTTCATGGCAGCGGGAGTTACGTCGAGAAGCACCTCGCCGGTGGTTTCGAGCTCGGCGACGGCACCTGCGTCGGCGCTGGGTTCAGGCTGATCGGTCATGACCTCAACAGTACCGGGCGACCACCCAAAGACTTGCTTCAGGCTGCCTCGGCGGCGGGTGGTGTGTCGAAACTCACGCCGTGGCTCGCATTATCGATGCCGCCACCGATCGTGTCGTCTTCGAAGGTCAGCAGCGGCGGCAGTTGCCCGCGAACCACGACCGGCGCGACCAGAACGCCAGGAAACGACCTCGACCGGTCTTTCAGCAGCACCACGGCATCGTTGTAAAACTTTCGCGACGCGGCGATGCGGTTTTCGGACTCGATGAGCTCGTCGAATAGTCGCTGGAACGCCTCGGCGGCCCGAATTTCGGGATGCGCTTCGTGTCGGCCGATGATCGTCCGGTTGGGCCGGTCGGCCGTCAACTCGGCGTCGACCGCGGCCACCCGTTCCTTGGACGGCACCTCTGAACGGGTTCGAATGACCTCTTCGAGCGTCTCGCGCTCATGGTTGGCCGTCGCCGAGGCGGCGCCGGAGAGCTCGGTGATGAGCGAGTGTCGCCGAGCGGCAGCCACATCGATGGTTGCCCAGGCGAAGGCCACCTGTTCTTTGAGGGAGACCAACCGGTTGTAGAGCCGGATGAAGTAGTGGATCAGCTGTATGCCGAGTCCGCCGCCAAGAACCACGAGAAACAACACGAGGATCGGGCTCTGTTTGAGCAGGAGGGTGGTCTGACCCGCAAAATCCGGATCGGTGCTGGGGGCCTCGGTAAACAGCGAGAATGCGGCGGCCATCAGTAGGCCAGCCATGGTGAAGAACAGCGCAAGACCCCGCCAACCAGCACGCAGGCGTGCCTCGCTGAAGGCGATCCAGAACGGCGAGCCGTGGCCGGTGTCCAGGTTGCTCACCGGCCGACGCATGACCAGCCGGTTCCCCTTCACCAGCTGCACTGGTCCGGTAGCAAAGACCGTGTCGTCAACCACCAGCGCCCGTTCGACGATGCGATGGTCGTTGATGGTGCGGTCGACGGTGATGCGAGCGCCGCTCGACACCGCGCCGTTTGCGTTGACCTCGAGCATGCCCGAGGGGTCTTCGATCCAGAATTTTCGATGTCCGCCCTTGGATTTCCAGATCGTCTTGAGCTCGCGACGACCATCGCTGTTTCGCTGTAGTTCGGTGATTTCGGCTTCCCACCACACCACGGGGAGGCCGCTGAACCACGCCGTGGCTGGTCCGCCGGTGCGAACCTTTCCAACCACTTCAACCGTGCCCGGGTGGGCGGCGGCGATCTCGATGGTGGGGCGATCGTCGATCGACCACACGCGCTTCCAGAACATCACTGCAATTGCCATCGATGGCACGCCGATGATCGGGAAGGCCCAGCGAATCGCGGCTGGGGTGAACTGGTCGGTGGTGGCGGTACGAACCACCAGGAACCCGACCGCAACTATCAACAGGAGCAATCCGAATGCTGGCAACGCGGTGCCGTAGAAGGTCCGGTGTGACGCCTCATCGGTTTCGCGCGGAGGTAACGGGGTGCACGCATGGCGATACATCTCGGCGAAACTCATACCTGAGTGATCGACAAGCCCGGGACGGGCCTTTATGGGCTGTCCCAGGCGCTCAGGAGCGCGTCTGGCCGTCGCCTCGGACGATGTACTTCTCGGTGGTGAGCTGCGGTAGTCCCATGGGGCCGCGCGCGTGGAGTTTCTGGGTACTGATGCCGATCTCGGCGCCAAACCCGAACTCTTCGCCATCGACAAACCGGGTCGAGGCGTTCACCACTACGGCGGCCGCGTCGACTTCGGTGGTGAACCGGTCGGCCGCGTCGAGGTCGCTTGTGATGATGGCCTCGCTGTGACCCGAGCCGTGCACATTGACATGATCGATCGCCGCGTCGAGCGATTCGACCACCTTCACCGACAGCTTGAGGTCGAGAAACTCCGAGAACCAGTCGTCGGCGGCGGCTTCGCCGATCTCGGGAACGATCGCCTGAGAAGCGGCATCGCCAACCAACTCGACACCCTCGAGAGCTACAGCGGCCTTCGGGAGGAACTCGGCGGCCACCGACTCGTGGACCAAAAGACTCTCGGCGGCGTTACATACCGATGGGCGTTGGGTCTTGGCGTTGACGATGATGTCGGCGGCCATCTGCAGGTCGGCCGACGAGTCGACATAGACATGGCAGTTGCCGTCGCCATCGATGACGTAGGGAACCGTCGCGTTGTCGAGGATCGAGCGGATCAGCGATTGACCACCGCGCGGAATGAGGCAATCGACGTAGTCACGCTGTTGCATGAACTCCACCGCCGCCTCGCGACTGGTGTCCTCGACCAACTGCATTGCGTCGGCGGGCAGGTCGGCCTTCTCTAGCGCAGCCCGAAGCACCGAGGCGATAGCGATGTTGGAGTTGATCGCGCCAGACGAGCCACGAAGAAACGCGGCGTTGCCCGACTTGAGGCACAGCGCGAACGCGTCGCTGGTGACATTTGGGCGGTTCTCGTAGATGATCGCGATAACCCCCAGCGGTACCCGAACCTTGGAGATCCGAAGTCCATTGGGCCGCACCCAGCCATCGGTGATGATGCCGACCGGGTCGGGCAGCTGGGCCACCTGTCGAAGGCCCGACGCCATGCCTTCGAGCTTTGCGTCGCTCAGCCGGAGTCGGTCGATGACCGTCGCGGTGGTGCCCCCGGCCTCGGCTGCGGCTACATCGCTTGCGTTGGCGGCCAGAATCTCGGCCGAGCTGGCCAGAAGCAGGTCCGCCGATGCCAGGAGCGCATCGTTCTTGGCCTCGGTCGAGGCCTTGGCGATATGGCGGGACGCAGCACGCGCCCGCCGGCCCAGCTCGGGAATCGGTGTGGTCATGGACTGGAGCTTACAATCGCCGGGTGTCGTCGAAAACTGCAGCGGAAGGCCCGTACAACCCTGGAACTCCGAGGGGCTGCGAACGGGTGGCCTACATGGTCGCCTTCAACGAGAACGCCTCGTACAGCGACGTCTATGGGGGCGGGGGTGCCCGGGTAGGCCTTGACTGCCACCTGCTTCGTCCCGTCGACGATCCGTCGGACACCCTCATCGTGTTTATGCACCCGGTGGGTGGCGGCATGTACCTCCCGATGGTGCGGGGCCTTGCGGCGGCCGGTCACCACGTGCTGTACGCCAATTCTCGCTATCGAGGCGCCGACTACGCGCTCATCATGGAAAAGGTGGCCTGCGACCTGGGCGAAGCCATCTGCGACGCCCGCGACCGCCTTGGCTACCGCCGTATCGTGCTCGCTGGTTGGTCGGGCGGCGGGTCGCTCTCGATGTGGTACCAGGCGCTCGCCGAAGCCGGTCTCGGTATCTCCGACACGGCTGCCGGCGACCCCTATGAAGTTCCCGCCGATCGTCTTCCGCCCGTCGATGCGATTCTGATGCTGGCCGCGCATGTGAGCCGGCACCGGATCTTCACCGAGTGGATCGACCCCTCGATCCTCGATGAATCGCAACCACATGTGCGCGACCCTCTCCTCAACCTCTACGACCCGGCCAATCCCAACCAGCCTCCCTACTCAGCCGACTTTCTCGACGCGTTTGCCGAAGCCCAGGTGGCTCGGAACCGGCGCATCACCGCGTGGGTGAAGGAAAAGCTCAAGGAGGTTCGGGCGTCGGACAACCCCAACAGCGAGTTCGCGTTCACCGTGCACGCCACGATGGCCGACCCGCGGTGGCTCGACCCCACCGTTGAGCCCAGCGACCGCGAACCCGGCGTTTGCTTCCTCGGCGATCCCCGCGTGGTCAACGATGGCCCGGTCGGCCTGGCTCGGTTCTGCAGCCTTCGCAGCTGGCTCAGTCAGTGGAGCTACGACGATGCCCGATGCGACGCCATCGATTCAGGGTCCAAGATCTCGGTGCCGGTGCTGGTCGTGGGCAACACCGCCGACGATGCCTGCACCCCCAGCCACACCACCCGGCTGTTCGAAGCGGTAACCCACGATCGCAAACATCTGCATCTGGTCGAGGGCGCCACGCACTACTACACGGGTCCAGACGGAAAGGCGCATCTCGCCGAAGCGGTCGACGCCATCGGCGAGTTCCTCTCCACCTACCTACCCGACCCAGGTTCCACCAGCTAGCGGTTTCACACGATCCGCACAGGTGGTCTACAAGCTGTGGGTACGGCCCTTGTAGCCTTGAGATATGTCCGATCGAAGTCCGGCCCGACTCTTTGGGGCCGTCTCCCCGCTCGCCCTGCTCGCCATCGGCGTGATCGTCATCATCGCAGCGCTCCTCGACGTGCCCTGGTGGCTGCTCCTCATCCTCGCTGGCGTGCTGCTTGCCGGAGCGGTCTCCATCATCGCCCTTCGATCCATGTCGCGGGCAGACCGCCCCGACAACATCGACCCGTTCGCACTCCGTGAGCCATGGCGGTTCTATGTTCGCGACGCACAGAAGGCCCAGCGTGAGGTTGCCAGCGCGGTCACCAACACCGCCGACGGCCCAATCCGCGAACGCCTGCAGACCATCCACACACGACTCGGCGACGGAGTCGAGGAAGTCTGGCAGATCTCGAATCTCGGCCAGACCCTGGCCGACAACCGCCGGCGCGTCGACCTCAACGATCTCAAGCGGCGGCTCGCGAAGGCCGAGGATGCTGGCGGCGACAACGCCTCGCAGGTCTCGGCTCTGGGCTCGCAGCTCGAATCGGCAAGCCGACTCGACGAGCGACTCGAAACCACGACCGCAAGGCTCGACACGCTCGACGCCCAACTAAAGGACACCGCCACCCGGGCATTGGAGCTCTCGACGGTCGGCGAAATCGGCGCTGCCGAGAGCCTGGTGTCCAACGTTGACCACATGGTCGACGAGCTCGAAGCACTGCGCCTCGGGCTCGAGGAAGCCGGGTAGGTGACGCACGCGACGTCCGATCCAGAGGCCGCCGCCTCGACGGGACGATCTTCGTCACTGGTCGCCGCCGGAATCCTGCTCTCCCGTCTGAGCGGACTCATCCGCCAGGCGGCGCTGGCCGCGTTCATCGGCGCCGGAATTCAACTCGACGCGTTCGTCGTCGCCATGCGGGTGCCGAACCTGTTGCAGAACCTCTTCGGCGAAGGTGTGCTCTCGGCGTCGTTTATCCCCGTCTACTCCGAGCTCATCGAGAAGGGCGAGACCGAGGAAGCGGGCCGCGTGGCCGGTGCAATCGCGGGTCTTTTGTTCCTGGTCACCGGGTTGCTATCGGCAATCGGAATCGTCCTCGCTGGTCCCATCGTCAGCCTCACGGCGCCCGGCTTGGAGGGCGAGGGCCACGACCTGGCCGTGACCCTCATGCGGATCACCACCGCAGGAATCGCCGTCCTGGTGCTCTCGGCGTGGTGTCTGGGCATTCTCAACTCACATCGACAGTTCTTCCTCTCGTACGTGGCTCCGGTGGTCTGGAACGCCGCACAGATCATCATGTTGGTGCTCGTGGGGATCCTCGCCTGGACCACCACCGATGGCATCAGGGCCGTTGCGTGGGCGGTGCTTGCCGGCAGCATCGCCCAGTTTCTGGTGCAGCTCCCGAAGGTTCTGCGACTGGTTCCGAATCTCAAACTCAGCCTCGACCGTTCGTCGGTCAACGTGCAATCGGTCCTCAGCCGCTTTGCGCCCACGGTGCTCGGCCGCGGCGTCGTACAGATCTCGGCGTTCATCGATCTGATCCTGGCTAGCCTGCTGGCCGAAAAGGCGCTGAGCAACGTGGCGTTTGCCCAGGCGCTCTACATCCTTCCCATCAGCCTCTTCGCGATGTCGGTGGCGGCGGCTGAGCTCCCCGAAATGTCGAGGATCTACGACGACGACATCGCCATCGGTGAACGGGCCCGCACCGGACAGGCCCGCATCGCGTTCTTCATCCTGTTCACCACCGTTGCGTACATCGCCGTTGGCGATCTCATCGCGGGAGCGCTTCTCGAGCGGGGCAAGTTCACCGCCGACGACACGATGGCCGTGTGGTTCATTCTGGGCACACTGGCCCTCGGCCTTCCGGCGATCTCCAGTTCTCGCCTGTTGCAGAACGTGATGTACGCCAAGGGAGAGACCAAGGCACCAGCGCTCATCGCGCTGGTCCGCGTCGTCGTTTCGACCGCTGTCGGCCTGGCACTGATGTTCCCCCTCGATGAGTTCGTGATTCTCGGCCGCACCGTCATGTCCGAAACCGATCCCCGACTCGATGCTGTGGCAACGGTGCAACCCCACCTCGGCCCAGTCGGCCTGGCGATCGGGCTGTCGGTCGCGGCCTGGGTCGAGTACATCCTCCTCAGCCGACTCGCCCGAAGCCGGGTGGTCGGTTTCCTCTCGCCGCTTCGGGCATTCGGACCAATCGCCCTTCCGGCGGCGTTCGCATTTCTGCTCCTCACCGTGCTCAAGCTCGCCGTGGCCTGGCTTCCCCTCCTCATCGCAGCTCCGATCGCCCTTGGAATCGCCGGTCTGTTGTACGTGACGGTGAGCTTCCGCAGGGGCGTTCCCGAGGCCACCCTCGTCCTCCGCCCGATCCGCCGCGCTATCTGGCGCTGACCTGCGCTGCGCAGGTTCTGGTTGGTCGCACTAAGATTCTTCGCATGATCAAACTCATGCAACGTTGGTGGAAGTACGTCACGGCGAAACTGAGCGGCGACTTCGAGGCGATGGCTGACCCGAAGGTGCAGCTTGAACAGGCAATCGCCGAGTCCCAGGACAATCACCGCCGGCTCAAAGAACAGGCTGCGGCGGTAATCGCCCAGCAGAAGCAGACCGAGATGCAGCTCGACCGAGCCCTCGAAGAGCTCGAGAAGGTCAACAAGAACGCTCGACAGGCCGTCATGATGGCCGAGGAGTCGGCCAATGCGGGCGACGAAGCAAAGGTCGCGCAATACACCCAGGCCGCGGAGTCCTTCGCCAACCGTATGATCGTGCTGGAAGACGAGGTCCAAGGGCTCAAGTCGTTGCACCTCAACGCCAGCGAAGCATCCGACAAGGCAAAGAACGCGGTGCGTCAGAACTCGGTGAACCTGCAGGCCAAGCTCAGCGAAAAGCAGAAGCTCCTCGGTCAGCTCGACCAGGCCAAGATGCAGGAATCGGTCAACAAGGCCATGGACCAGCTCAACGAAAACGTTGGCCAGGAGACCCCCAGCTTCAACGAGATCCGCGACAAGATCGAAGCCCGCCACGCCAAAGCCAAGGGCGCGGCCGAACTCTCCGAGGATTCGGTTGAAGGCCGCATGGCCGAGGTCGAGGCTGCGTCACGCAACGTCGAGGCCCAGACCCGACTGGCCGAGATCAAAGCGCAGCTTGGTATCGACACCGGCGGCGTCGTAGCCGAAGAGACCACCACGGCGCCTGAGGGCACCGTAGCCGAAGGCTAGGCAGAGACTCAGAAGCCGAAGGCTAGGCAGAGACTCAG
>CAZGVQ010000117.1:0-1156 GCA_964529355.1 uncultured Acidimicrobiales bacterium | reverse complement strand
CCGTAGCCGAAGGCTAGGCAGAGACTCAGAAGCCGAAGGCTAGGCAGAGACTCAGAAGCCGAAGGCTAGGCAGAGACTCAGTAGCCGAAGGCTGCTAGGCACCTCTAGTCGGGGAGCATTACCAGGTCGTCCCGGTGGACGGCGATTGGCTTCACGCCATCGCCGCCGTCGATGCTGCGCTTGCCGGCATTCGTGGCCAGTTCGGTCGATGACTGGCGCACCAGGCCCTTGGCGAAGACCTCGCCCGAAGGCCCAACGATCTCTACGGCGTCCCTACTTTCGAAGCTGCCTGAAACGTCGGTGACACCAGCGAGCAACAGCGATCTCCCGCCGTCGCGCAATGCGGTAACCGCTCCGCGGTCCACATGTACCTTGCCCACAGAGCCAACAGCGAACGCGATCCACAACTTGCGGGCGTTGAGTTGTTGTTCCCGGGCCACAACCACGGTGCCGACGCCAGCCTCGTGATTCACCGCATCGCGGAGCACATCGGTACGCGACGCATCGGCGATGACACTGCGAACCCCTGACCACGACGCGATCTTGGCGGCCGAGATCTTCGAGGCCATGCCACCACTCCCCCGCACGGTACCGGGCGCCCCGGCGAGGGCTTCGAGTTGTTGATCGAACTCCACGATCTCTTCGATGAGTGAAGCCGAGCTGTCGACCCGAGGATCGGCGGTGAGCAGCCCCGCCGTGTCGGTAAGCAACACCAGTTCGTCGGCCCCGACCAGATGCGAGACCAGCGCGGCGATGCGATCGTTGTCGCCAAAGCGGATCTCGTCGTCGGCAATCGCATCGTTCTCGTTGATGATGGGCACAACGCCAAGGTCGAGCAATCGGGCCAAGGTGTTTCGCGCATGGAGGTACTGGGAACGAATCGTGAAGTCGAGCGGCGCAAGCAACGCCTGTCCCACCACGAGTTCGTGTTCGGCGAACGCGGCCTTGTACACACGCATGAGGCTGATCTGCCCCACCGCTGAAACCGCCTGAAGCGTCGTGGCGTCGGTGGGCCGCCTGTCGCCGCCGAGTCCCAGTTCGGGGAGTCCGGCCGCAATCGCTCCCGACGTGACCACGACGACCCTGGTGTCGGCCTGGCGTAGCTGTGCGACCTCGCCGCACAGCTTCGCGACTGCTGTCGTGTCGATGATGCCTT
>CAZGVQ010000116.1:0-8897 GCA_964529355.1 uncultured Acidimicrobiales bacterium | reverse complement strand
GAGCGAAGCGGCGTCGAATACGTGAAGCTGTACCCGGCCACCGACCCTTCGTTCATCACCCTGGTGCAGTTGCCCAGGCCGTGGTCGCGCATCATCGCCAACGGCATGATCACCCCCGACACCGTGGGCTCGTGGCTCGAGGCCGGAGCAACGGCCGTCGGAACAATGGCCGGTGTTCCCCCGACCGCGATCGCCGAAGGCGACTACGACACCATCACCGCCGCAGTTGCGGCGATGGCCAAAGCAATCGGAGATCACCAGTGAAACGACCGGTGTTGGTCTTCGATGTCAACGAGACCCTGCTTGATGTGAAGGCCATGAGGCCCGCGTTCGAAGCCACCTTCGGAGACGCAACGCTCATGGGCGACTGGTTTTCCATGCTGCTTCGCTACTCGCTCGAGGTCTCGGTAACCGGCGATTACCGGTCATTCGATGAACTCGCCGAGGCCGCACTTACGGTGGCCGCGCGGCGTCAAGGTCACGATCCGACATCCGACGACGTCACCTCGGTCATTGCCACCATGAGCAACCTGCCTGCGCATCCCGATGTCGCGCAGGGTCTCGCCGATCTCTCCGACGCCGGCTTTTCGCTCATCACCCTCACCAACTCGCGCACCGAGGTCGTCGGGGAGCAACTGGCCTTCGCCGGGATCGCCGAACACTTCGATGCCACCCTGTCGGTCGAGAGCGTTCGTGCGTTCAAGCCGGCACCCGCCACCTATGAGTTCGCGGCCAACACCGTCGACCGGCCCATCGATGAACTGCTGCTGATCGCCGCCCATGACTGGGATGTCAATGGAGCCCTCTTGGCCGGCGCGGGCGCGGCCTTCGTCGAGCGCCCGGGTGCCACACGCGCCCCCCACAATCAGATTCCGGCCATGGTCGGCCCCGACCTCATCAGCGTTGCCGCACAGCTGATCGACACCTACCCGAACTCCTAGGAACACGACCATGGCCAACGACGA
Organism: uncultured Acidimicrobiales bacterium; assembly: GCA_964529355.1. Classification (GTDB taxonomy): domain Bacteria; phylum Actinomycetota; class Acidimicrobiia; order Acidimicrobiales; family SHLQ01; genus CALLQB01. The sequence continues at coordinate 7,932 of CAZGVQ010000116.1, read as the reverse complement.
CGTCGACCAGGCGGCTATCACCACGCTTCGCACGTTGGCCATCGACGCGATCGAAGCCGCCGGTTCGGGATACCCGGGAACCGCAATGGCCATGGCTCCGGTGTTGTACACGCTGTTCACCGAGCACCTGCGGTATGACCCCGACGATCCGCAGTGGCCGAACCGAGACCGCTTTGTTTTGTCGGTGGGCCACGCCAGCATCCTGCTCTACGCGATGCTCCACGTCGCCGAAGTAAAGCAAGCGGCCGGAGACGACGAGCTCGCGATTTCGCTCGAGGACCTTCGCAACTATCGCCAAGGAGGGTCCAAGGCAACGGGCCATCCCGAGTACGGCGTGACCACCGGGGTCGAAACCACCACCGGCCCGCTGGGCCAGGGCATCGCCACGTCGGTTGGTATGGCCATGGCGCAGCGATGGACCGCCGCAACGTTCGACCCGGAGGGTCAGGGCGTCTTCAATCACGAGGTCATCGCCCTGTGCGGCGATGGCGACATGATGGAAGGCATTTCCTATGAGGCCGCATCGCTGGCCGGGCATCATCAGCTTTCCCAGTTGTGCTGGATCTATGACGACAACGCCATCAGCATCGAGGGCGACACCGACATCACCTTCACCGAGGATGTTGCGGGTCGGTTCACCGCACTGGGCTGGCAGGTGCGCCACGTCGACGACGCCAACGACCGCGCCAGCCTCAAGGTTGCCCTCGATCAGTTTCGCAACGAGACAAGCCGCCCGACCCTCATCATCGTGAAGAGCACGATCGGATGGGGTTCACCCAACCGTGCCGGCACCCAGATGATGCACGGCATCCCCCTCGGCGCCGACGAGGCTGCCGCAACCAAGGAGTCCTACGGCTGGCCCGCCGACAGCGATTTTCTGGTACCCGACGAGGTACGCACCCACGTGAACAACACGATGTGCGCAAGGGGTCGCGAGGCCCGCGCCGACTGGGACGACCGCTGGGCGTCGTTTCGAGCCGACCACCCCGACCGCGCCGATGCCCTCGACAAGATGGCGGCCCGAGAACTTCCACAAGGCTGGGACGCCGACCTCCCGAGCTGGGATCCAGACGCGACCGGCATCGCCACCAAAGACGCTTCGGGCCAGATCATCAACGCGGTTGCGCCGAACATCCCCTGGCTTCTGGGCGGTGCGGCCGACACCGGCCTGCCGTCGGGAACATTCATGTGGTTCCCCGAGGCCGGGAGCTTCCAACCATCCACGCCGACCGGTCGAAATCTTCACTTTGGCGTACGCGAACACGCCATGGCCGCCGTCGCCAACGGCATCACCCTGTCGGGGCTGCGGGTGTATGACGCCGCGTACCTCATCTTCACCGACTACGCCCGGGGGGCGCTTCGCCTCTCGGCCCTGATGGGGCTCCCGGTCGTGCACGTGTTCACCCACGATTCGTTCCAGATCGGTGCCGATGGTCCCACCCACCAGCCCGTCGAACAACTGGTGTCCTACCGGGCGATTCCGAACCTGACCGTCATCAGACCCTGCGACGCCAACGACACAACCGAAGCCTGGAAGCTGGCGCTCGAACGAACCGATGGACCGACGATCCTCGCGTTGAGCGTGCAGCCCCTGCCAATCCTCGATCGATCCCTCGTGAGTAGCGCCGAAGGGCTCAGGCGAGGCGGATACGTGCTGAGCGATCCACCGGACGGCGAGATTCAGGGCGTGCTCATCGCCACCGGCGCCGAAGTGCACCTCGCCCTCGCCGCCCAGCAACTCCTGGCTGACCAGGGCGTCGGCGTACGCGTGGTCAACCTGGCGTCGTGGGAGATCTTCGACACCGAGCCGCAGGCCTACCGGGACTCGGTTCTGCCACCGTCGATCACCGCCCGGGTGGCGATTGAAGAAGCGGCCACCATTGGCTGGCATCGATACGTCGGAGATCAAGGCAGCGTGCTGGGTTTCGACACCTTCGGGCTCTCGGCGCCCATCCCCAAGCTGCAGGAACGCTTTGGATTCACTGCCGACCACGTCGCCGCCGAGATGTCGGCCCTGCTGTAGCGACTCAGGGTCCGGACCAGCGTTACGCCTCGGCTGGGGGCGGCCGGTAGAACGCCGCGAGTTGCCCTACACCGCCTGCGACTCCCAAACCTACGGCAATGGCGACGCCAACCCAGCCGTTGAGGCTGTCGGCGAGGCCAAGCGCTTCATCGACCGAAAACTCGCCCGGACCGAGCCCTGCGAGGAACACCGCTACGAAGGCGACAACGAAGGTGTACTCCCAGCCGTCGTTGACGATCATGAAACCGTTGTTTCGATGGACGGTCCAGCCCGCCACCACCATCACGCCCACCATGCCGGCGGCGGCGAAGGGTGTGAGCAAGCCAAGTGCCAGGAGCACTCCGGTGCCGATTTCGGTGCCGGCGGCCGCTCTCGCATGCACTTTGCCGGGTTTCATACCCATCGAGTCGAACCAGCCTGCGGTGCCCCCGATGCCACCTTTGATCTTGCCCAGCCCGTGAAGCGCAAAAATGAAGCCGAAGATGACGCGAAACACCAGCATCACCACGGAAAATTCGTTCGTACCTAGATCCCCCATACCCGGGGGAGATTAGTGCAAGCCGGTCAGCCGACCCAAAGGGCTAGATGAGACCCAGACCGCTGACGGTGTCGCGCTCTTCGACCAGTTCGGCCCAGCTGGCTTCCATACGACCCTGGCTGAACTCGTTGATGTCGAGCCCCTGCACGATGCTGAAATTTCCATCGGCGGTGGTGGTGGGAAACGAGGTGACGATGCCGTCGGGGGCGCCGTAGGAGCCGTCGCTGATCATCGACATCGAGACCCAGTCGTCAGCGGGGGTACCGAGGACCCAGTCATGCATGTGGTCGATGGCGGCGTTGGCTGCCGAGGCGGCCGATGATGCGCCGCGGGCGTCGATGATGGCGGCGCCTCGCTTGGCGACCGTGGGGATGAACTCGCCCTCGAGCCATGCTTGGTCGTCGATGAGTTCGGCAGCGTTCTGACCGTCGATTTCGCAGTGGAAGATGTCGGGGTACTGGGTGGACGAGTGGTTACCCCAGATGGTCATCTTCTTGATGTCGTTGATGCTCTTGCCTGTCTTGGCCGCCAGCTGACTGAGCGCCCGGTTGTGGTCGAGGCGGGTCATGGCCTGAATCTGGTTTGGATCGATGTCGGGCGCATGGCTGAGCGTGATGAGCGCATTGGTGTTGGCCGGGTTACCCACCACGAGCGCCTTGATGTCTTTGCTGGCTGCGCCGTTGATGGCCTTGCCCTGTGGACCGAAGATGCCGCCGTTGGCTTCGAGAAGATCAGCCCGCTCCATCCCTTGCTTGCGGGGCATCGCTCCGACGAGCAACGCGTAGTCGGCGTCGCCGAACGCCACCTCGGCGTCATCGGTCTTCACCATTCCGGCCAGGAGCGGGAAGGCACAGTCATCGAGTTCCATCGCAACACCATCGAGGGCACCGAGGGCTGGCGTGATCTCGAGCATCTGAAGGATCACCGGCTGATCCGGGCCGAGCAGGTGCCCGCTGGCGATACGGAACAACAGGCTGTAACCGATCTGACCAGCGGCTCCGGTAACGGTGATGCGTGCAGGGCTCTTCATGGGAATTCGACTCCGGGTGAGATGTACTTCAGAGAGCGTACCGGAATGCGAAGCCCTTCTTGACGCCCGCTACGGCTGTTGCTCGCGGGTGGCGCCGATCCAGCTCTGATGGAGGCCTGCGTACACTCCACCCATGGCCACCAGCTCGTCGTGGCTTCCCTGCTCGACCACCATGCCTTCGTCGAACACCAGCACGGTGTCGGCACGCTCGGCGGTGGAGAGACGGTGCGCCACACTGACCGTGGTACGCCCTGCGGAGAGTCGTTCGAGAGCCACCGCCAGCGACTGCTCGATCTCCGCATCGACTGCACTGGTGGCTTCGTCAAGAATCAGGAGCCCGGGGTCGGCCAACTGCGCACGGGCCAGAGCTACGAGTTGACGCTCCCCCACCGAAAGCGATTCGCCGCGCTCGCCCACCTGTGTTTCCAGACCGTCCGCGAGTGAGGCCAGCCAATCCGAGAGACCCAAGCGCTCGAAGCTCTCGATGATCTCGTCATCGGACGCCTCGGGGCGACCGAATCGCACGTTGTCGCGGATCGACGCCGCAAACAAAAAGCCGTCCTGGGGAACCATACGGATCGCGCGACGACGGCTCTCGCCTTCGACAAGCGTGAGGTCGATGCCGTTGATGCGCACCAGCCCGTCGGTGGGGTCGGCTAGTCGGGAGAGCAGCTTGGCGAAGGTGGTCTTTCCCGATCCGGTTTCGCCCACCACGGCCACGTTTGCGCCTTCGGGGATTTCGACATCGATCCCGTGCAGCACCTCATCGCCGGTGCGGTAGCGGAACCGCACATCTTCGGCGGTTACCGCCAGGGCGCCGGCGGAAAGAGACACACCGTCGTCGGGGTCGACCACATCGATCTCGCGGTCGAACACGCCGAGGATCTTCCACCAACCAGCAAGCGCGGTCTGGGTCTGATCGAGGGTTTCGCCAATGGCCGAAATGGGCTGCACGATGAGGCTCACCAGGAAGAGGAACGCGATCAACTCGCCCGAGCTGACCTCCCACGCTTCGCCGAAGCGGACGCCCAGCACGATCACCGACGCCACGGCCACGATGCCGAACAGATCGGTGATGGAGGTGATGATGGCAAAGAAGCGATGGGCCGACAGCTCGTTGGAGTACTGCGACTGCACCGCGGTGTTCAACCGGGACCGCATGGTCGGCCGGTACCCGTACGCCCGGATGAGAGCCGCACCCATGACGGCCTCGCTGGCGACGCTGAGGGTCTCGCCGACCGCGGTGCGCACCTGATCGTAGGCAACGAGCTGGCGCCGCTGGATCCATCGCATTACCGGGATCGCCGGCGCGTACACCGCGATAACCACCAACGTCAGCGGCCAGGAATACACCACCATCACCAGCAGGGTGCCAAAGATGAGCGCGCCGTTGATGATCCAACTGATCGCACCCCACGAGGCGAATCTCGAGAGCGTCTCGATGTCGCTGGTGACCCGGGCGGTGAGGACACCCCGCTGGTTCTCGGAGTGCTCGGCGATGCTGAGTCGTTGGATGTGATCGAAGGCCCGCACGCGAAGCGACATGAGCATCTGCTCGGCGGTGATGACGAGCCGGATCGACGTCGCCCGGCCGAGGATGGCCACCAGCAAAACGATCAGTACTGCCACCGCCGCAGCGGTGTACACAAAGCCCGGGCGGAAGCCCTGCTCGCCCAATACACCTCGGTCGAGAATCTGCTGGATGAGCACCGGGATAACCAGCCGACCAACAGCGCCAACCAATGCCATCACCAGGGTGACCCGGAAACCGGTGCGCAGCTCGGGGCTTCGCTCGAGTCCGCGTCGAAGAACCTCTACCGCCCGGACATCGGCGATCTCGGATTCGAGCGTTTCCACAACGGGAGCAGCCACTATGCGGCCCCCGATTCGTAGGCTCGCACCAGCGCCTCGTACTCGGGCACCACCAGCAACTCATCGTGTTTCCCGGACGCCCGAACCGCTCCGTCGGCGAGAAAGACCACCCGATCGGCAAGGCGGATGGTGGACAGTCGATGGGCGACCACCAAAAGGGTGAGGTCGAGGTCGTTGCGAAGGTTATCGAGGATGGCCTGTTCGATGGTGGGGTCGATGGCCGAGGTGGCATCGTCGAGAAACAACAGCGTCGGGTTCCGTACCAGTGCGCGGGCCAGGGCCACCCGCTGTCGTTGTCCGCCCGACAGCGTCACGCCTCGCTCGCCAACCAGGGTGTCGTAGCCGTCGTCCATCTCGGTGATGAAGTCGTGAGCCCGCACCAGTCGAGCCACCCGGTGTAGTTCGGCATCGGGGACATCGGCGCCCAGGGTGATGTTCTCGCGGATCGACGAGCCGAAGAGGAAGGTCTCCTGGAAGACCAGACCGATCGCACGGGTGAGTTCGGCTGGGTCGATATCGCCAATGGGAACCGACCCGACCCGCACCTCGCCCTCGTCAGCATCGGTGAGCCCGACCAACATGTCGGCGATGGTGCTCTTGCCCGAACCGGTGGCGCCGACGAGCGCGACAACCTCGCCGGCACCGACGTCGAATGTCAGGCCCCTCAACACTTCCTCGTCGCCGTGAGCGAAGCCGACGTCGTCGAAGTCGATGGCTCCGACCACACCGGCCGACCCGTCGAGCATCCGGGTTCCTGCGGTATCGGCAGGCTTGTCGAGTTCGAGCACCTCATCGACCCGTTCGAGCGCCACCACCGATTTCGGCATTTCTTCCAGAAAGAAACCGACGATGCGCATGGGCAGCGCGAGCATCGTGAACAGCGACATAGCGGCGACGATCTCGCCAACGGTGAGCGATTCGCGCGACAGCAGCCAGGCACCTGCAACCAGCAGAACAATGACCCCGAGGTTGGGCAGGGCGTCGATGACCGGTTCGAAGGCGGCCCGGAGTCGCCCGACAACAATCCGCTCTTGGCGAAGCTCGTCTGCCACCTCGGTAAACCGCTCGACCTCGGCTTCCTCCCGGCCCAGGGTCTTCACCACCATCACTCCGTCGAAGCTCTCGAACGCGACCCGGCTGACTTCGCCGATACCGGCCTGCACGCGTGCGGCCGGGCCGACCACCGCGCGGGTGTAGATGCGGTTCAGCATGGCCAACGCGGGAAACAGGATGCTGGCGATCACGAAGAACAGCGGGTGGATCAGAAACAGGCTGAGGAGCGATGCCACCACCAATACGAAGACGCTGGCCACAAACGCCAAAGGCTTGAGTACCGAGGTCGCGGCGGCGATGTCAGCGTCGGCATGGGCCAGGAGTTCGCCGGTTGGTCGACTGCGGTGAAAGGTAACCGGTTGGTCGAGGTACTGGCCCAGGATGTCGAGCCGCCAGCTTCGTTGGGTGCGGCCCTCGGCCATGGCCATGAAGTAACGCCGCACCGTGACCGACAGGCCACGAAGCACGCCGATACCCAGCAAAACCAGCGCGACGGTAACCAAATCGCCGTTGGTGACCTCCTCGCCCACCGTGGCGCTCGGGAGGATGACCTCGTCGGTGATTCGACCCAGAGCGAGGGTGAGGATCACGGTGAGGACCGACCACGCCGAGGCGCCGAGAATCGACACGATGTGGGGAGCCGGATGGTCGCGAATCGATCGCCAGATCAGTGCGAGCCCACGCGACAGAACTCTCGGTGGTGCTTCGAGGGAAGCGGGGGCAGCCATCACGGCCCAATGTAGGGCACCCGTCGAGCCTTCAGAGAAAGGGTTTTGGGGAATACCACGTCAAAAACAGCGGGTTTTCGGCCTGCGGAGGCAATTCTCGGTCTCCTAGGTCAGTACGAAGTCGTGCGACCTCGTAGCATCACCTATCTAGACAGCAATTCGAAACACAGAGAACCATGGCAACTGATTCAACGATCATCTACACGCTCACCGACGAGGCGCCAGCTCTGGCAACTCGTTCGCTTCTTCCCATCGTTCAGGCCTTCGCGGGCGCCTGCGGTGTGAGCGTCGAGACGCGCGACATCTCCCTTGCAGCGCGAGTCCTCGCGCTGTTCCCCGACCTGCTGAACGACGAGCAGCGCGTCAGCGACGATCTCGCCGAGTTGGGCGAGCTCACCCAGGACCCGGGAGCCAACATCATCAAGCTTCCCAACATCAGCGCGTCGGTTCCTCAGCTCAAGGCGACCATCGATGAGCTTCAGGCCAGTGGCTATGCGATTCCCGATTACCCCGACGATCCACAGACCCCCGAAGAGATCGAAACCCGGCAGCGCTACGACACGGTCAAGGGAAGCGCCGTGAACCCGGTGCTTCGCGAAGGAAACTCCGACCGCCGAGCCCCGGCCGCCGTCAAGAACTACGCCAAGAAGAACCCGCACTCCATGGGCGAATGGTCACCGGATTCCAA
>CAZGVQ010000115.1:0-8925 GCA_964529355.1 uncultured Acidimicrobiales bacterium | reverse complement strand
GTTCTGCAACGCATCGTCGGCCTGAATGAGCAGCGTGCGAGTGCTGGCACGGATATCGCCCGAGCCAACCTCGCCGGCGCGTCGGGTGCCCGATGCCTGGCCGATGAAGATACCGGCCAGGACGGCAATAACGACGATGCCGCCCAGCCACAGAAGGCGCCGGCTCCCGCCCTTCGCGGCCGACGCCACGCGAGCTTTGCGGGCATCGATAGTGCGGATCATTGCGGCGGCTCGCGCCGTGTAGTCATCCTTGAGTTCGGCGTAGTCGACCTCGTCGATGTCGCCGGCGGCGTACTCCTGCTCGAGGTCGTCGAGCGACTTGAGCAGGTACTCGCGCTGCTCCTCGAGCGCTGCTACTTCATCGTCGGATACCGCCCGCTCGGCACCCTTGGAGATCGTGCGTTCAGCCACCATTGGTGCTTCCCCCTCCAGATCGCTTCGCAAGCGCCTGCTCGACCAGATTGCGGTCGGCATCAGACGATGACACCGCCGGCGCGGCGCGGTTCTGGGCGAAGAAATACGCCAGGCCCAATGCCCCCGCGACGAAGAAAGCGCCAGGCAGAATCCAGACCAGACCTACCAGGCCCGAGGCTCGTGGGGTGAGGTCGATGTCTTCGCCAAACTTGTCGACCAGGAAGGTGTTGATCTGTTGTTCGGTCTCGCCCTCGTCGATACGCCGGCGAATATCGAGGCGCACCTGCTGGGCAAAGGGGGCGTTGGACTCGGCCACCGACTGCCCGTTGCAGGTCTCACATGCGTACTGCTCGCCCAGTCGCTGCGCCCGGTCGGCGTTGGTGAGCGGCGGGCCTTCGGCGGTTACCCCATAGACAAACGCCGCAAGCCCGACCGCAAGAGCGGCGAGCCAACCAAACACCTGACGTTGCTTGGACACCGGCATCAGCTCCGAGCGATGATCTCGTCGGCCTGATCGGCGGAGAAGCCACCCACAAGACGGGTGGTGACGATGCCATCAGGGGAGATCAGGAACGTCTCGGGTAGCTGCGCCACGCCGAACTCAAGACTGATTTCGCTGGACATGGTGGCATTGGTGACCACCGGCCAGTCGCCGCCCTGCTCTCGAAAGAACTCGTCGACCTCGGCAGGAGTGTCGCCGAAGGTCACGCTCACCATGTGGGCATCGCCCGCCGCAGCGTGACGCTCTTGAAACTCGACCAGCTCGGGATGCTCGACCACACAGGCGACGCACCAGGTGGCAAAGAAGTTCACCACGATCCAGTCGCCGTCCCAGTCCGCAAAGTCGATGGCCTGGCCGTTGCGATCCTCGGCGGACACATCGGGCCGGAACTCGCCGATGATCGGGCTCGACGAAACGTTGTCGATGCCGGTTTCGGACGTAGCGAACACGAACACCAGCGGCGCAAGCACCACGAGTACCAGGCCAGCGATAATGGCCGAAAGCGGCCGCTTTGGGGCTACCTCGGCTAGGTCAAGGTCGTCCGACGCGTCCGAGTCGTAGGCGTCATCGCCCAGTTCGGGCGCGTCAACGCTCATGACACCCCGACTTCAGCCGGTGAGTCGTCGCCGGTGACATGACCGTCACCGTTGGGCCCCGAAGCCCTCGCGGCGCGCGAACGCTTCGACCTTGGGGGTTCGTCGCTTCCTCCGACCGGCGCGGAGACCGCGTCGGTGGGGATCCGACGTCGACCGGGAAAGGCCGACAACGCGGTGCCCACAGCCATCACCAGGCCGCCGATCCAAAGCCAGACCACCATCGGCTGCAGAGTGACGCGAACCACCGCAGGCTCACCGGGGTCGGGGATGTCGAGCAGGGTCAGGTAGACGTCTTCGTCGAACCCGTTCTGCACCGATGGCACCGCGACCTGCTGGCCGGTGCTCGGGTACTGGTCGAAGCCGGGGTGGTGAATATCGCCACCGTTGATCTGCACGGCGGCCCGGACGGTGTCCTTCTCGGGCAACTGGTCGTTCTCGACCCCGAGGTACGTAATGGTGTGGCCCGACAACGATGCCGACTCGCCAACGGAAAGTTCATACTCGGCTTGTCGGAGAAACGAGTTGCTCGCCGCAAAGGCCACGGCGATGAGGATGACCCCAAGGTGGACGATCATGCCGCCGTTCGCGCGGCCCACAAAGCCCCGCCAGCCCTGGCGTCGGGTAGCCAGCACTACCTGGCGAAGCGCCGCGCCGGCTGCAACCCCTGCGAGCAGGAATGCCAGCAACGGGGACCAACCACGGGCGCCGAGCAGGACGGCGATGACCAGCGTGCCCACACCCATCCAGCCCGGCCACAGAAGCCGCTTGCTCAGGAGCTCGCCCGATGCCTTCCGCCATGGCAGGACCGGAGCCACCGCCATGAGGAACAGCAACACGAACCCGATTGGGCGGGTCATGCGATCGAAGTAGGGGGTACCAACGGAGATCTGTTCGTCGTTGACCGCCTCGACGATGAGGGGGAACACCGTGCCGAGCAGCACGACGAAGGCGAAGGCCGCAAACACCAGGTTGTTGGCCAGGAAGGCGCCTTCGCGAGACAACGGCGAATCGATGGTGCCGGGCGCCCGAAGCTGATCGCCGCGGAGCCCGATGAGCACGATGCTCACCAGCGAGATGACACCGAAGAACCCGAGCAGAATCGGGCCGATCTCCGAATCGGAGAACGCATGAACCGAGGCGATAACGCCAGAGCGGGTGAGAAAGGTGCCGAGAATGGTGAGCGCGAAGGTGGCGCACACCAGCGACAGGTTCCACACGCGAAGCATGCCGCGTCGCTCCTGCACCATCACCGAATGCAGATAGGCGGTGCCCGTAAGCCACGGCAGGATCGAGGCATTTTCGACCGGGTCCCAGGCCCAGTAACCGCCCCAGCCCAGCACTTCGTAGGACCACCAGGCGCCGAGCACGATGCCGAAGGTGAGGAAACCCCAGGCGAAGAGCGTCCAGCGGCGGGTTTCGATGAGCCAGCCTTCGCCGACCCGACCGGTGATGAGTGCTCCGATCGCGAACGCGAACGGCACGGTGAAGCCCACATAGCCCAGGTAGAGCATGGGCGGGTGAAAGGCCATGAGTACGTGGTTCTGCAGCAGCGGGTTCGGGCCGGGACCGTCGAGCGGAGGGTTGGCGAGACGTCCGAACGGGCTGGCTGGCCCGATGGTGAGATAGAAGAAGAAAGCCGCCACCACAAAGAGGGTGAGCATGGCCCAACCGACAAGAGGATCATCGAGACGGTGGCGGAACTTGTGAGCCACGATGACCAGATACCCGGCGAGCACCAGCGTCCACAGCAGAATCGAACCCTCAAGCGATGACCACAGGGCTGCGAAGTTGAACAGCGCCGGCGTGGTGGTACTACCCACCTTGGCGACGTACTCGACCTCGAAATCACGCGTGATAAGCGCGACCTCCATGATGAAACAGGCGGCGAAAGCGGCGACCAACAACAGCCAGCTGTACGAGCGGGCCTGGCGCATCCGGGCCGAACGTTTGGATTCGTCCTTGCTGGTGAGACCCACCGCCAGGGTGATGATGGCAAAAATCGAGCCGACAAAACCGGCAGTGAGAACTAGAGAACCCGCAATAGCGTTCATTGATGCAGGCCCTAGGAGTCCTGAGGAAGTTCGCTCAAGCTGCGCTGCTCGGCGTCGTCGATACGAACTTCGTTGTCGTTGATGTAGTCGTTGTCGTGTTTCACAAGCATGTGGGTGCTTTCGAACCACCATCCGTCGTTGACACCGCCGGAGAAATCCGACACCGGTGCATCGCCCTGCACCCAGCGGCCTTCGAGGGTCACCGGTACATCGGGCTGAAACAGCTGCGGCGGATCGCCGATATGTACGACGTCGGCGACGACATCGTCAAAGGAGACCGTGAATGCCACCGCCTGCTCCCCGTCGACGCGAGTGGCGGAAATGGTGCCGTCGATGGGTATGCCGAGCATACGGAATCGCTCGTCGCCGAGCTCGGAGCGCTGCTCGACCGCCTGATCGACTTCATGAAAGAACAGCGTGCCGTTGACGAGTCCCTGCCCGACAACAACGCCGAGCACCACGATCACCGCTCCGAGCACACCGATGGGTATCCAGTTGCGACGGCGCGGGCCACCGGTGGACCCGCTGAGATTCCGCGGAGCGAGGTCCTCGACCGGGGCCGAAGCTGAGTCGGGATCGTAGGTATTTGATTCGGTCACGACTTGGGGTCCTCGGTAGGGGTATCGGTGGTCATCCACCGCTGACGCTCTACTGGAATCAGCTTTGCGGTTGATCGGGTTCTTTTGAGCACGGACAGCAGGTAGATCCCAAAGACGCCAAAGACGGCACCCCATGCCACGACGATAGAAACGGTGTTGCTCATGCTTCGGACCCGTCGCCGACTGTACCCGGGCGCAGTGGGTTGGCGATCGCGGCATCCACACCCTGATTTGCCTCGGCCCGACGGTGAGCGATGGCTTCACCGAGTCCGAGTTCCTCGAACTGGTGCTCAAGCCAGGCCAGGCGGAACCGCTTGGTGGTGAGCCATACAAAGAAGAGAAGGAACACCGAAATCGACAGCACCAGCGTAAAGAGCGTGAAGTCCTCGAGCTTCCCGTCGGTGAGCGACGAGGTTTGGTGCAAGGTGCGGTTCTCCCACCAATCAACCGAGTTGCGCACGATAGGAATCATGAGCGCCGAGAGGATCGCAACCACCGCTGCTCTTCGAGCACGGGTTGTGGGATCGCCGCCGACACCGCGGAGCGCAAGGTAGCCGACATAGAGAAGGACAAGGACGAGCATCGACACCAGCCGAACATCGCCCCAGTTCCAGTAGGTACCCCAGGTAGGTGCGCCCCAGATGGCACCGGTGACGATGGTGAGAACCCCGGCGATGACGCCGATCTCGATAGACGCGTGGGCTACAAGATCGGCGGCGACGCTCTTCTTCCAGAGGTAATAGCCGCTGGCGAGCGCTCCGACCACGAATCCGACATAGGACATGATCGCCACGGGAACGTGGACATAGATGATGCGCACGAGGTTTCCTTGCACGTCATCGGCCTCGGTAACAAAGAAGGCCAGTGCAGCAACCACGACAAACCCGATGAGACAGAGAATGCCTGTCGTTCGAGTACCGCCGTCGGACGGCCCAGGGCGCGCGAGAGGGTCGTCCTCGAGCCCACCTTTGGCGTTGCCGGCGCTTTCAACCGTTGATGTCACGACTCCTCCAGGAGTATTCCGTACGCAAGTAGACCAAACACCAGATAAACCACTGCGAAAAGCCCGAGCAATGAAAGCCAGGCCCATCCATTTACTGCTGCCGACCCCAACGCGTCATCGAATGCTCGAGTGGCGCCGATGAGCACTGGGGCAAGCACCGGTAGCAAGAGTATGGGAAGCAGGGTCTCGCGACCGCGAATCCCTGCGGTAAGAGCACCGTAGAGTGTCCCCGCCGCGGCTACACCAACGGCTGAGACGAAAGACGTCACACCCAACAATGCGGCATCGGCGAGCGAATCGAACTCGGCGGCATAGAACACAACAATCCCAACGACCAGAAGCACCTCGAGTGCCAGAAGCTGCGCCGTGATGGCCAGCGTCTTGCCGGCAAAGATCGATGAGGGTTCGATCGCGGAGAGTCGCAGCGCATCGATGGTGCTGTCGTCGTGCTCGAGGTTGGTGGTGCGCTGGATCGCCAGAAGACCGGCGAAGAGCACCGCAACCCAGAAGAGACCGGGACTGAAATCTCGGAGCGCCGCCCGATCGGCGTCGAGCGCAAACGCAAACAAAACCAACGCGAGGATCGCGAACGGCAGAACCTGGCTCGCCACCACCCTCGAACGCGCCTCGATACGAAGATCCTTGCCGGCGATGAGCAACGCGTCACGAAACATCGCTGAACCCCGCTCGCTCTCCGGCCTCATGTGCCGCGCCACCAGCTATGGTCACGGCCCTCGGATGAAGTCGGCTCACCCTCTCGAGTTCGTGCGACGCCACCAACACCGTTGCGCCGGCCGCCGCGGCGTCGACGATGAGGTTGTCGAGAACGTCACGACCTGCCTGGTCGAGGCCAGCGTGCGGCTCGTCGAGCAACCAGAGTTCGGGTCGACGAACCACCATCGTCGCGATCGAGGTTCGGCGGCGCTGCCCCGCGCTAAGTCGCTCGACCGCCAGATCGTGAAGGCGCGGCTCGATTCCCATTCGTTCGATGGCTGCGACTGCTGCCTCGGCGGGTTGTTCGACCCGCGCCGCTCGTGCCCAGAACACCACGTTTTCCATGACCGACAGGTCGCGGTACAGACCCGTCGCATGACCGATAAGGCCAACGCGTCGCCGGAGCTTGCGAACCTCGGCCGGAAGCTCGTGCCCCAGGACCGATGCTTGCCCGGAGGCAACCGGGACGAGGCCAGCACACACCCGCAGCAGCGTGGTCTTTCCAGCGCCGTTGGGGCCCTGCAACAGCACGACCTCTCCCCGATCGACTTCGAGGTCGACGCCGGCGAGCGCCGGAAACCGGCCAAGCAGCGCAACCACATCGCGAAAGGAAACGACGGACACAGAGCAAAGTTACCGGGGGCACGGCGCTCGCTCACCAGCCGAGTGCCAACTTGTTCGGATAAAGCCGGGCTAAATCGCTTGTAAGTGGAGGGTGACAATCAGCAAGCGCAACACGACGTCGGCCAATCTGGCAACTACATTCCACGCCGTGGAGGATTCGAACACCGAAGTAGCAATCGACCCGTCAGATCAACGGCTGGCGCAGGTGCTGGGCAGCGTTGGCCAGATCTTTACCGTCGCCGGAATCGTCACCTTGCTGTTCGTGATCTACCAGCTCTGGGGAACCAGCGTGCAGGAAGCGCAGGCCCAGGAGTCGCTACGTGACGACTTTGCCGAGCGGCTCGAAGACTTCACCAGCCTCACCGACCCCGTCAGGGTCGCTACCCCACCGACCAGCACCCCCAGCGGTGAGACCTCCGAGGCACAGACGGCCGAGCTCGCCGACACCGAAGACACACTCGACAGCGATGGCGCAAGCACCACTACCACCACGCTGCTGAGTCCACAGGTACGAAACCTGTTGTTCCCTGAGGGTGGCCAGGACATCGCCCGTATCAAGATCCCGTCCATCGACGTCGACAAGATCGTGGTCGAAGGCGTCGATGTCGACGACCTTCGCAAAGGCCCGGGGCGGTACAAGCGTTCGGTGCTTCCCGGCGAACCTGGAAACACCGCCTTTGCCGGCCACCGCACCACCTACGGAGCGCCCTTCCACAACATCGACAACCTGATCCCGGGCGATGAGATACAGGTGACGTCGCTTCTCGGCGAGTTCACCTACCGGGTTATCGGCCAAAAGGAAAAGGACCGGGTCGGGTTCTGCGTAGAAGAGGGTTACCGCGAGGCGGAAACAACCGACGCCCGGGCGCTGCGGTCCGAGGGCCTCTACTCCGGCACCGAATCGGGCACCACGACAACCACCACCTCCACAGTTCCGCCCAAAGACCTTCCGGCTGACTTCGGTGTAGGTGCCATCGATGGCGTCACCTACTTCGCCACCACCGACGTTCGAGCCGAATTGCAACGAGCCGCCCAGGTCGAGGCCGAAGCCGCACTGGCCGAAGAAGAGCTCGTCGTCGCCGCCGCCGAGGGCGTCGGCCGAGGCGCATTCGACGGCATCGTCGATCAGCCCGCCGAGCTCGGACACTTCATCGTTTCCCCCCAGGACACCTGCGTGCTCGACGATTGGGGCGATAACCGCATCACCCTGACGGCGTGCCACCCGAAGTTCTCGGCCCGCCAACGCATCATCGTGGTGGCCGAGCTGGTGGGTGAACCCGCTGCGGCCGTCAGCCGAGCTGCAGACATCGGCGGCATCACAGGGTCGGCCAGCGAAGGTCTTGGCGCCGATGAGTTCTCCGATGCTCCCCAGACCGAGGCCCCGACCGATACCGCTGATGAGCCTGAAGACTCCGGCGACGAACGCGACCGCGACGACGTGGTCGCCGCGGTTCCCGGGGACGACGTCACCACAGCTAGCGGCCTGTCCGACACCTCAGATCTCGACGCGGGACTCGGTTGGGATACCTCGGTGATTCCCATGGCCCTGTTCTGGGGTGCCCTCACCATCGCTGGCTACATGATCATGCAGGCAGTGGCTCGGCGCTGGTACAAGTGGCCGTCGTGGGCCATTGGCGCGATTCCGGTTGGATTCCTGCTGTTCTTGAGCTTCGAACAGTTGGACCGACTCCTCCCAGCGTACTGATTCGCCGTATCCTCTAGATCTGATGGACACCGGCCCTTCCAAAACCGGCGTTAGCACCACGGCGTTGCGCATCTGGTTGATCGCGATGACCGTAGTCGTGGCCCTGATCGCTGCTGCATGCTCGTCGTCATCCGACGCGGCCGATCAGCCGACCGAATTCGTTGGCGGGATAACCGACACCGAGACCGAATCGACCCCGACAACCACCTTCGATATCCGTGCAGCCCAGGACCTTGGTGACCCCATTGCCTTCTATCAGGCGCAGGAGGGTGAGTGTCTGAACGAGTACGACTGGGTGCAGGACCGCCAACCACGAAACCTGCTCATCGCGCTCGACTGCGACATTCCTCACGACAAAGAGGTCTATGCCATCGACACCTTCGAGGCGGGGCCTGACGATCCGTACCCCGGCGAAGAGCTGATGAAGGACATTGCGACCCGCAAGTGTTACAACGCCTTCGCCGACTTTGTGGGTCTCACCTATGAGGACTCGGTGTACGACATCGATCTCACGTTCCCGCCCCGCGAGAACTACGAAGTCGGCTACCGCGACATCATCTGCATGGTGGTGACCTCAGAACAGACCGTCGGCTCGGCGGCTGGTAGCGGACTGTAGGCAACTGCCCTTTCCCGTGCCACCCACGGGCCACCAACGGGCCACCAACGGGCCACCAACGGGCCACCACGGTGCGCGCGAACGCTAGCCGTAACCAAATC
>CAZGVQ010000114.1:5496-8934 GCA_964529355.1 uncultured Acidimicrobiales bacterium | reverse complement strand
TCTTGGCACCGTCCGAAGCCCGGAGCAGCGGCAGGAGCGCCCGGGTGAGCAACATCGGCCCGACCACATTCGTTCGCATCGTGGCCAACACGTGATCGCCGCTCAGCTCGAAGGGGCCTCGCCGGTCGTCGGCCGCGCCAAAGGCGCGGGCGTCGACACCGGCGTTGTTGATGAGAACATCGACCTGATCGAGTCGAGCGGAGAGCGTCGCGACGAACGCCTCGATGGATTCCTCGCTGTCCATGTCGAGCGGCAGATCGGAGGCCTTCTGAGGTGTGCGCATCGCCGCCTGCACGTCGTCGCCTGCGGTGGTTGCCAGGTCGGCAAGGATGGCGCCAAGACCACGACCGGCCCCCGTGATCACAACTTTTCTGGTCATCGGCTCAGTACTTTACGGCGGCTTTGAGGAAGTCCTGGGCCGGACGCGCAGCTTCCCAGTAGTCGAGAATGATCTGGTCGAGCTTGGGGTCGGTGAAGAGCTTCTTGTCGTTGAGGTCGGTCCAGAACACCCACTGCTTGTTGCGCACCCGGGGCTCGACGTCTTCGAACTCTTTCAGCTCAGCTGGGGTTCGTTTGTGCGCCTCCCCGCCCAGCTGTCCGTAGGTCTTCGCGAATCGGGTGCCTTTCGCCTCGATCTTTGCCAGCTCGTCGGCGTGCTGGCCCACATACAGCCGCACCTTGTCGCGCAGTTCGGGTTCGGGCATGTACAACCCGCCCGCCACCGCCAGACCGTCGACGCCCAGCCGAACGGTATAGGCCGGGTAGGCGGGGTCGTGTTTCTGGGTGCGCCCCACCGTGATGCCCAGGTTGGTCTTGTAGGGGGTCTTGTCTTTGGAGAACCGGATGTCGCGGTTGATGCGGTACTTCGCCTGCTTGGCCGACACCTGATACTCGGGCTCGACCTCTCGCACCTGCTCCACCAGTGCTTCGGCCAGCGCGTCATACGGAGCCTTGAGATGAGTTTCGTAGTCCTTGCGGTTCGCGTCGAACCACTCTTTGGTGTTGTTCTTTGCCAACGCTTTCCAGAACTTCGCCGATTCATTGGTGAAGAACGTCATCGACCCACCCGCACCTGCGACTTGCCGCTGATAACGGGCAGGTCGAAGGGGTGAACGACGCCCGCTGGCGCAGCCACCACGGCGGGAATCGCGTTGACGATTCGGTTCGCCGCGGTCGCGTTGCCGCCACCCGCAGCGGCGGGCTCGCCGGTTTCGTTGCCGTGCACGGTGACCTCGAGGTTCGGGCGCCCGGCGATCTTCACGCGGTGGACGCCGCCGTGATGGGGGCTGGGATCCCACTCGGGTGCGCAGTCATCATGAATACGGGTGATGTGTTCGATGACCAGCAGTTTGTGGTCGCCAACCCAACCCTGCACCTCGAAACGGAAGGCTCCCTGCGTGCCCGCTTCGAACGTGCCCATACCATCGACTTCGACGGTTGCTTCGAGTGGCCTCCGCTCGACCTGCGTGGTGATTTCGCTCAGCTCCACCTCGAGTCCGTCGGCGAGTACCCGAAGCATCGGGGCCCACACCGTGAGCAGCGCGACGTCGAGCAACATCGGCGGGGTCTCGTCCATCGACGTACCGAAACCACACACCTCGCGCACGATCTGTGGCTGGTCGTAGAACGCGTAGTTGAACACCTCTTGCGCCCGAATCTCGGTGATATCGGCGCACACGCCGCTGAGGAACAGCGGTAATGCGTCCATGACCCAGCCGGGGTCGATGCCCGAGATGAACACCGACGAGTTGCCGCTCAGGGTCACATCGTTGACCAGCGGTTCGAGCACCGGGTGCACCATCGCTGGGTGGAGCAACGGATAGAACGAGGTCGACACCACGTTGCGTCCCGCGCCGAGGAGCATCAGGAGTTCGCCGGTTGCCTCCTCGATTCGGGTGTCGGCAGTGGCCGCATAGACCACGCAGTCAACGTCATCGGCAAAGGCAACCTGGGTGTCGTCGGTCGCGATCACGCCTAGCGGGTCGAGGCCACACAGCTCGCCCGCGTCCTTGCCGACTTTGTCAGGATCCGAAACCACAACTCCGGCAAGGGTCAGGTCGCGATGCGCGGCAACGGCCCGAAGTGCCGGCCGCCCTACATTTCCGGTTCCCCAGACAACAACGTTCAAACTGCTCATGCAGGAATCACTAGTGCTGATC
Source organism: uncultured Acidimicrobiales bacterium (assembly GCA_964529355.1). GTDB lineage: Bacteria > Actinomycetota > Acidimicrobiia > Acidimicrobiales > SHLQ01 > CALLQB01. Next base: position 6,775 of record CAZGVQ010000114.1, on the reverse strand, counting down.
GTCGAGCTACCGCAAGCGATGCCCGAAAGATCAGCACCGTTGCCACCCCCGCAGCGGCCGCCGGCAGAAACCAGGCCGTACCGAACCCGCGGTTGTCGGCCAGCCAGCCGAAGGCCAGCGGTGCGGCGAACGCGCCAACGCGGATTCCGGTTTGGACGATCGCGGTAGATGCCCCCGGCGCCTCAGGATGCTGCTCGAGTACCGCAAACAAGAACAGGCCGGGCCACGACCAGCCCACCGCGAAGAGAAGGAACGTGCCGACGACGATCGCCGACTTCGATTCGGTCGCGAAGAGGAGAAACGACACCACTGCACAGCCCAGGCAGAACGCAACCGCTCGGAAACGATTGAACGAGAAACGGTCGGCTAGAAGGCCCCAGGCGAGCCGGGCTGGGATCATCACGGCGCCGCCAAGTGCCAGGAGTAGGCCGGCCGAGCTGTCGGAGAATCCGGCGTCCTTGGCAGCCAGCACCAGAAATCCCGCTGCTGTCACCACCCCGGCGGCTGCAAAGCCGCCGCCGACGGCCGCGAGCTTGATGTGCGGCTCTGCCCAAATCTCGCGCTTCGGGCGCATGGTGCGCGCAGGCGGCGGCGCCACGTGAGGCAGGGCGAACCACACAGGTAGGGCGATGATGGCCACCAACGCGAAACTGCCACGCCAACCAACAGAATCGCCGAGCACCGGCACCGCCAGACCGGCAAGCGTGGTCGCCATCGGCACCGCCGCCTGTTTGATGCCCGTGGCGGTTCCCCTTCTTGTGACCACAACTCCCCGACTCATCAGGTTGTTGGTCGCGGGCTGAATCATCGCCTCGGCCGTGCGACTGAAAGCGAACGCGAGCAGGATCAGCACGAACGTGGTCGAGATGGTCGCGAACAAGGCCAGGCCCACCACCGCCGAAATGAGTCCGCTGCGAATCGCCATCTGCGAACCGCGCCGGTCGGCCAACGCCCCGCCGAACTGCAGGACCGCTGCCGACACCAGATAGCCAAAGGTGAAGATGGCCCCGATACCGGTTTGACCGAGCCCGATGTCTTCCCGGATAGCCGGCGCGAACGCGCCGATCAGAAACGTTGGAATCGCGGCCAAAATGACCGCCCCGGTAGCTGCCAGCGTGGGCCGCCAGAACGCGACTACTGGCGGCGGGGCGGAAGCGGGCGACACGCAGCCGACCCTATCGTTTACCTACGCTGCTGAATCTTTGTCGCTGCTACGCAGCTGAATCTTGTCGCTGCTACGCAGCGATGACGCTGTTGCCCTCGTCGCTGATGTCGGTCT
>CAZGVQ010000114.1:0-5396 GCA_964529355.1 uncultured Acidimicrobiales bacterium | reverse complement strand
TCTTGTCGCTGCTACGCAGCGATGACGCTGTTGCCCTCGTCGCTGATGTCGGTCTCTGCATCGTTGAACCAGTGACCACCATCGGCCAGGTACTTAAACTGCACGACCTGGCCCTGGGGTACCTCGACCGCGGCGCTGCGGGTGCCATTGTTGCGCTTGATCAGCGGGTTGGCGTGGGGGTCCCATCCGTTGAAATCTCCAGTGACCGAAACGGCCTCGGGGGTTTCTTCGAGGGGAAGGGCAAAGGTGACCTTGACGGTACCTTTCTTGGTTTTTTGGCGCTTCAACACGGCGGTGCCTCCTGCCATATCGGGTTTCAGGGGAAGTTCGGATAACACCCGAACGACTTATCCATCGGCCGAACCGGCCAAAGCTTGAATAATGACCCGGTGCCCCGAGCGCGGCGCGTCGCCGTAGTCATACACCGCATAGTGCTGTGTGCAGCGGTTGTCCCAGAGCACGGTGTCGCCGATCTCCCAGCTCCAGCGCATGGAGTGTTCGGGTCGCTCGATGTGGTTGTACAGCAGCTCGAGAAGGTCCTCTCCCTGGAGCCTGGGCACGTCCTTCAAGTGGCTGGTCCAGCCCCGGTTGACGTACAGGGCTGGTTGCCCGGTTTCGGGGTGGTTCAGCACCACCGGATGCGACGCTTTGCCGGTCAATCCCGGACGACCGTGTACCGCTTCGAGCTGATCGGCCGCCGCCTTCAGCGGGTCGGCCAGGGTCTCGTAGGCCTTGGTGGTACTGACCCACATCGTGTCGCCGCCCCTGGCTGGCTTTTCCATGATCTGGAGCATCGAACCGATGGGCGGTTGCTCGCGGAAGGTGGCATCGGTGTGCCAGATATCGGCCTTGGCCTTATGCGAGTTGATGATGGTGATGAGCCGGTTGTCGTCGGCGTAGTTCGGCACCCGAACGTCGTCGCCATCGACCCCATGCGCTTCGGGCTCGCCGAACACCGAGGCGAGCGCGACCTGCTGCTGCGGGTCGAGGTGGATCTGGGGAAACACCAATACCTGATATTCGAACCATGCAGAACGAAGCGCCTCGGCCTGACTGGCGAGGTCATCGACGGCGACGCCGGTGACCGATGCGCCGAGGACGCCGCCGAGCGGAGTGACGGTGAGTGTTGCCATGGCGACACCTTATCCACCACCCTGTCGTGGTGAGCCAACGCCTTCTCCTCGTCACCGTACTTCTGACGGCCGCGCTCATCGGTGGAAACTTCACCAACCTCAAATTCGCGCTCGACCACACCACCCCGCTTCTGTTGGCGAGCATGCGTACCGTGATCGGCGGGATCTTCCTGCTGACGTTCGCGTTGCACCGCGGCGAGAAGCTACCCACCGCCGGCGCCGACCTTCGCAACATCTTTGTGGTGAGCTTCAGCATCACCACCGTGTCGAGCGCGCTGTTGATCTATGGGGTGAACCGCGTACCTGCTGGTGTCGGGTCACTCGTCGCCTCGACCATGCCGCTGTTCACCGCTGGCATCTCGGTGCTCCTGATCTCCGCGAAGATCAGCCGACTGGCGGGCGTTGGTCTGGCCATCGGCTTCGGCGGTACCGCCGTGCTGGCCAGCCCGTCGCTTGGCGGCGAGTCCACCGCCATCGGCATCGGCTCGCTGGTGCTTAGCGCCGTCGCCTGGGCGTTCGGCACCGTCTACATCAAGTGGAAGGACTTCACGCACATCTCCCCCATCATGCTCGTGGGGGTGCAACTGATCATGTCATCGGTCGTGCTGGTGCCATTTGCCCTCATCGTTGAAGGCACCGCCGATACCGACTTTTCACTCGGACTTCTGTGGCCGCTTCTCTACGCAGCCATTCCTGCCAATGCGGTCACGTTCTCGCTGATGGCATTCATCGTGAAGCAGGCCACCCCTACCGTCGCGGCGTCCACCGCCTACCTGATTCCCGTCTTCGGCGTGTTCTTCGGATGGCTCATTCGAGACGAAGTACTCGGCGTCATCGAGGCCATCGGCGGAGCGCTGGTGGTGTTGGGGGTCTACGTGGTGGTGACCGCCAATGCTCGCGCGGCCACCCTTCAGCCATAGCGTGGGCCGGTGCGATCGCTTCTCATCTACGCCACGCAATTTCTGCTGACCTCGGCGTTGGGCGTGGTGTTCGTTTTCCTCGAAGACGTACAGACCGAATTCGGGTTGGCCGATTGGGAAATCGGCGTCATCGCAGGCATGGGCTTCGGCGCGTCGTTCCTCGCCCAGATCGTGCTGTCGCCCTTTGCCGACCGTGGACTCGTCGTGCCGCTGGCCATCGTCGCGATCGTGGCCGGCATCATCGGACCGGTGGGCTTTGCCTTTGGCACCAACGTTTGGATCCTGGCCATCAGTCGGGGCCTGGCGGGCATCGGCCTCGGCCTGTTCAGCCTGTTGGCCCGCAAGGCGCTCATCGGCACCGATGCAACCGGTGGCGGAGCCAAGCTCGGCATCCTGTTGTCGGTTGCCGTGGCCGGATTCATCGCCGGGCCACTCATCGGGGCGCTCCTCGAACCGGTGAGCTTTGAGGCACCGTTCCTCGCCGTGAGCGCCGCGCTGCTGATCGTCGGGGTACCCGCAACCGGGGCGATCCTGCGGTCCGAGATCGCGGCGGCGTCGGTGGATTACGGCGATCTCGGCCGACTCCTGGCAAGACCGAAAGTCCAGGCCGCGATGGTGGTGCAGGTAATCGTCTTCGGATACATCGGGGTGTTCGACGCCACCCTCGACCGGTTCCTCACCGACCTCGGAGCCAGCACCAACATGGTGGCGGTCGTCATCGTCTTTGTGGGTGCACCAATGCTCATCCTGCCGCGCCTGGCCGGAAACCTTGCCGAAAGGAAGGGTGGCGCCAACGTGATGATCCCGGCCCTCCTGCTTCTCCTCCCGGCAATGTTCGGCTATGCGGTGGCGGGCGCAATTGTGGTGGCCATCATCGTTGGCATGGTGCACGGCGCGGGCGAGTCGTTCTCGACCATCAGCAGCCAGGTTCTTGTTCTCGAAGTCACCGGCGCCGAACGGGCGGCGGTTGGTTCGGCACTGCTCGACGCCGCCGGGCTCTCCACCGCAGCAGTGGCTGCATTCGTGGCTCCGCTCGGCTACGGCGCGTACGGGCAGACGATGTTTCTCTACACCGGACTCATCGGCGTTGCGCTGGGTGTGATCGCAACACTGCGGGTTCGGTTCGCCTGGGACTAATCCTGCTTCTCGTCGGACCGGCGAGGCGCGTGGTAGAGGAACCTGACGGTCAGTTCCACCAGTTCCTCGAGATCGCAGTAGGGGTCATGAGCCCACATGGTCCCGACGAGGTTGATCGCTCCGACGCGCGCGTAGGCCCAGGTGCGAGCCGCGGCTTCGGAGGGATCCTTCGGTGAACTTGCGTTGTAGACGTCGATGTTGGGTTTGGCTGACCGATGGATCATGCGGATCAACTGGTCGTCCTCGCTCAGACCTGGGCCCTGTTCAATGAAGAGAAAGAGCGACCGATTCTCGGCCAAAAATCTGAAGAACGTGCGCAGGGAGCGACGCAGCTGCTCTTCCGGATCGGTAGTGCTGGCCAACGACTCATACGTCTGGGCTTCCATCAGTAGCGACAGATACTCGGCCACCGCACCGGTAATGGCTTCTTTGTCGCCCACCACGCGGTAGACGGTGGGCTTGGTCACACCCGCCTCTTCGGCGATGGCATCCATACTGACCGACGGACCGTGAGCCCGAATGGCTCGGAACGCGGCTTCGAGAAGTTCGTCCCGGTCCACGGCGGGTGAGCTCGCCGGCGGACGCCCCCGTTTACGACCACCAGCTTCGGTGGTCATCTCTTCTGACATTTCTCCTGCTTTGGTCACAGCTTTGGCACCACACCCGGTTGCCCGAGTCCTACCGGTCGGGCGTCGTCCTTCAACGCGCTGAGCGGGTGGCGCAGATCGTCGATGTAGCCGAGCGCATAAGCGCCCCGGTCATAGCCCATGAGTTTGAGAAGATCGTCGTCGAGTTCGGCGGCGATGTCCTGGGGGACCGTGAGGTACTGGTTCTCCTCTTGGCGAAGCCAGGCGACGTTATAGGTGATGTTGATGCCAATGCGGGTGTGATCGCTCTGGTTGGCACCACCACCGTGGTAGATCGCACCGGTGTAGAGCAGCACCGACCCCTTGGTCATCTCGGCGGGTTCGGTATCTTCGAGGCCGTACTTCAGCTTGTCGTCGTGATGGTTACTACCCACGACCACCCGCGTTGCACCATTCTCTTCGGTGAAGTCGGTGGCTGCCCAGAGGGTGTTGCACTGCACCTCGTAGCCCTTGGGAAACGGAAAGAAGTCGAAGGCCCATTGGTCGCGATGCACCGGCTGGGCGGCCGAGTCGGGGCCGATGGAGATCACCTGGGTGAGATGCAGTTGATAGTTGGACGCGTGGCCCAGAACCTGCTGGGCGGTGCGAAGCACTTGCTCGTTCATCACCAGATCGCGGCCCGTGGCCGACCGGGCGATGAGCGCTCCGGTGCGTTTGGTGTTGAGGCCCACAAAGGGTTCGCTGCCCTTGGCGTTGGCTTCGATGTAGGGGCCCATCTCGTCAAGGAAGTCATCGATGACCTCGTCGGTCACCAGGTTGTCGATCACCACGCAACCGTCACGGCCAAGGACGTCGGCGAGCTCTTCGGCTGTGGCTTCGGGGTTGAGGTGTGTGACAGCCATCACCTCAACCTAGGGGGTCGGCGCAAGTTGGGAAAACCGCAGGTGAGGGGCCCTGCAACCTGCTGCTTCAACGATCAGCCGACTCGGTAATGCGAAAGCAGGTGCTCATGACGACAAGCGCGGGGCGAGTCGGGATTGGGAAGAGCCCGCAAGTCGTCGATCACCGGTTGGATCACCTCAGCCCAGGTTTGGTCGTCGAGGTCCCATAGCGATGACCAGTTGCGGGCCTCTATCGCGTCGGCCCGATCGTTCGGCGACTCGTCAAACGCGTAGTCGTCGGTCGGTTGATCGCCAAGATGCTCGAACCCGAACCGCGCCGCGATCGGCGCAAACGACTCGCTGCGATCCCACCCTCGGCCCAGCAGGTTGCCGAAGCGGTAGGCGATGTCGGTGAGATCGTTCGATTCCACCCGCGGCGTGGGCGAGACCACCAGGAAGTCGCCATCGGGTCGGAGCACTCGGGCAACCTCGGCGAGCAGGGCATCGAGGTCACCGACCACGTGCACCGCCCAGACTGCCAGAACCACGTTGATCGTCCCGGTGGCGTACGGGAGGACCGCCGCGTCTCCTTCGAGAAGCGCCCCCGGAAGGCGCTCGGCGGCCAGGTCGAGCATGGGGCGACTCAAGTCGATGCCGGTGACCGAGTAGCCGAGGTCGGCCAACGGGCGGGCGATTGCTCCGGTGCCGACACAGATTTCGAGTAACCGGGTCTCGGCC
>CAZGVQ010000113.1:0-8989 GCA_964529355.1 uncultured Acidimicrobiales bacterium | reverse complement strand
ATCGTGACCCCCGAACAGGCGGCAGCGCTGGTGGCCGACGCTCCCCGCGATGTGCGGATGCTCGAAATCGATGGTCGGCGTGCGTTCGACTACGAGTCGGTGTACTTCGATACCGTCGACTTCTCGCTGTACCTCGACACGGCACGCCGTCGCCGGCAGCGGTACAAGGTGCGTAGTCGCGTGTATGTGAATTCGGGTGTGGCGATGCTCGAGGTCAAGACCAAGGGCGGTCGCGGAACAACCATCAAGCAGCGCATCGAATACGACATCGACGACGCTGGACGACTCACCGATGAGGCCAAGGACTTTGTGGTCGCGGCAGTCGGGCGAGAGGGTGCCGCCGATCACCTGCGACCTACGCTCACCACCCGGTATCAACGTTCGACCTATGTCGACCCCGAGTCGGGGGCCCGTCTGACCTCCGACGCTGGCTTGTCATGCACCGACTGGAGAGGGGAGGCGATAGTGCTCGATCAGGTGGTGCTTGAGACGAAGTCGCCCGGTCGGCCCAGCTGGTTCGATCGGTGGCTCTGGGCGGACGGTGTGCGGCCACTCAAGCTCAGCAAGTTCTGCACCGGTCTGGCTGCCTTGCACCCGGAGCTGCCGGCCAACAAGTGGCATCGCACCCTTCAGCAACACTTCGACCGGTCGGCTTAGGCGTTCCCGCCCTTCCTCGGGCCGGATCCCACCCGGAGTAGCCGCTCGAGAGGTCCCGACCGGAACCAGTGTCGCCACATCAGGGCGAGCACGGCGAACGAGACGTAGACGGCGATGGTAAACAACCACTCGACGCCGATGGAGGTTTCGCGGGTGGGAGGAACCAGCCGGGTTATCCATGCCTGGTAGACGTAGAACGTCAGCGACATCGAGCCCACCACGGTGATGGGGTGCACCATCGCTGCCACCCTCGGGGCGATGAGGAGCGAGAGCCCCAGTACCGCTGCGGAGGTTCCGGCCGCGCTCAGTACCCAGGCTGGCATGGCCGAGTGGCCGGTCGAGTCGAGGAGTCGAGCCAGGTGAAACATGCCGTCTGCGGATCGGCTGTCGATGGCGCCCTGGAGGTCCAGGCTCGAGATGATCCGGTTGCCAAGCAAAGGCACCGCGAGCCCGACTGCCGCGCCAACTCCGGCCAGGGTCGCAGCCACCCGGTCCGAGCGCAGGTCGATGCGTCCGAGCCAGATACCGAGAACGAAGAAGGCTCCCACCGGGAACAGCGGATAGAAGCCGTCGAATACCAGCGATTCGAGGCCGTTGTAGCTCAGCGCCTCGTCGAATGTGGTCTGCGCCCGAGGGTTGCCGACCGTCTGGAATGTCACTGCTCCGACTGCGGTGATGACGGGGACCAGAAGGAGGAGCACCCTTGAGGGGAGCCGGTAGAGGATGGCCGCGAGCACAAAGAACAGCCCATAAGACTGCAACACGATGGCCAGCCGGTCGATGTGCTCGGTGAGGAACAGGCCGAGGCCAAAGAGCATGGCGGCGCGGAGCACCAGATCACGCTCGGGGGTTGTTGAACGGCGCACCAGAAACGTGACGCCTATGCCGCCGAGGAGCATGAACAGCGGCATCGCCCGGCCTCGGAAAAGCTCGGCGAGGGTGGCCAACGCTGCCCCCTCGTCCTGGCGGAAGTTGACAAAATGCACGACCACCATGCCGGCCATGGCCAGGCCACGCGCCATGTCGATCCCGGTAATACGGCCCCCTTGGACACGCTGCTCTGCTTGCTGGAGCTGCTCAGGCTGCGCCTGGCTGGTCGTTGGCGGGTCCACGAAGTGTCCCGCTGGACGAATCGTCACAATGACAACGGTAACGAAACCGGTCGCGCGTCAACATAAAGTTCGGGCTAACTTGCCGGCATGAGTGGTTTGGAGAGCGTTGACCCGGTGGTTCGTCTCGATGCGATCGCTGAGATCTCAGCGCTCAAGGCGCGATACTGGCGCTGTATCGACCAAAAAGCATGGAGCGAGCTTCGAAACACGGTGTTCACCGACGACTTTGCGGCTGACTTCACCGAGACGGGCGGCGGCACATACACCAGTGCCGATGAGGTGGTCGCCATGCTCGAGAAGGCGCTGGGCGGCGGCGTTTCGGCCCACCAGGGCGGGGCCGGCGAGATCGACGTCGAGACCGCGGAGGAAGCCTCGGGAACCTGGGCGTTCATCGACCACATCGAGCAGCCCGACTACACCCTCGACGGAGCTGGCCGGTACTTCGAGACCTACCGGCGCACCGCAGACGGTTGGCGTATCGCGACCTCCCGCATCACCCGGCAGTACACCCAGTTCATCCGCCCCGACGCCGAGCAGCACGTCACTGCGCTGATCTATGCGTATGCGTCCAGCATTGACCGCGGCGACTATGCGGCGGTGGGCGAGTTGTTCGCCAACGGAGCGATCGCCTACGCGCCCGATGCTCCCGAAGCCGAACAGGTCACCGGCTCCGAGGCGGTGCTTGCCTCCTATGAGGCCACCACTCGGCTCTACGACGACGGCACTCCGCGTAGTCGACACCTCACCACCAACCTCACCGTCGATGTCGACCACCTCTTTGGAACCGCAACGGCCAACAGCTACTTCACGGTGTTGCAGCAGACCGACGAACTTCCGCTCCAGCCGATCATCAGCGGTACCTACGCCGATACGTTTCATATCGTCGAGGGCGTGTGGTGTTTCAAACTGCGGGTCATCGAGGTTGGACAGATGGGCGACCTGAGTCAGCATCTGCTGTTTGACCTGTCGAGCATGGGCGATGGTGATGTAGGGGCCGACGGACCCGGGTCATGAAGGCGGCCGTGCTCCGCTCGGTGGGCGAGCCGCTCACTATCGAAGACGTCGACGTCGACGAGCCCCAGCGTGACGAGGTGCTCATCCGGACCGCGGCCGTCGGGGTTTGCCACTCCGACCTGCACTTCATCGATGGGCACTACCACTGCGATCTTCCGGTGGTTCCCGGCCATGAGTCGGCGGGCGTGGTGGAGCAGGTCGGTTCCGACGTCACCTATGTAAAGCCCGGCGACCATGTCATCACTTGTATGTCGGTGTTCTGTGGGCATTGCGAGGTGTGCACCACTGGACGCCCGTACCTCTGCCAGAGTCCCGAGACCCGGCGTTCGGAAGGCTCACGGCTCCACCAGCACGGACAACCCATCGATCAGCTGTATGAGCTCTCGTCTTATGCCGAGATGATGTTGGTCCATGAACGGGCAGTGGTGAAGATTCGCCCGGACATGCCGCTCGACCGCGCAGCGCTGATCGGCTGTGCGGTCATGACCGGCTTCGGTGCGGTGGTAAACACCGCCCAGGTACAGGTCGGGTCATCGGTCGCCGTGGTTGGCTGCGGGGGAATCGGATTGTCGGCTCTCAATGGGGCAGCGGTAACCGGTGCCGGGCAGATCATTGCCATCGACGTGGTGCCCGACAAGCTCGAGACCGCTCGAATGTTTGGTGCAACCCACGTCATCGACGCGGCGGGGATGACCGACGCCGAGGTGGTGGCCGCGGTGAAGGATCTCACCGCCGGTGGCGTCGAGTACTCCTTTGAGGCCGTGGGGCTCAAAGGAACCACCGAGCAGTGCTTCGACATGCTTCGAGCCGGAGGCGATGCCACGGTGATTGGCATGGTTCCCGAAGGTCGAAAGGTCGAGATCGACGCCTCGGAGCTGCTGATGGAGAAAACGTTGCAAGGTTCGAACATGGGCTCAAACCGGTTCCGGCTCGACATGCCTCGCTTGGTCGAGTTCTACCTCGACGGAAAGCTCCACCTCGACGAACTCATCTCCGCTCGGGTGCCGCTGACCGGCATCAACGATGCTTTCGCTGAGATGAAAGCGGGCTCGGTGGCCCGCAACGTCATCACGTTCGATTCCTGAGCCGCTACTCGGCGAAGCTCACCAGAATCGCCGCGTTCGCAATGACGATGCCGTCGCCGGCCGGTCGGTTGTCGCTGGGTTCTGCCGCCACATCGAGTCCGCCCATCTGCGCGCTGACCGTGACGGTGCCATACGGCACTTCCTCGGCTACCGCTTCGATGTCGACGGCTTCCGGATCTTGCACACCGATGCGCACCTCCACATACATGTCGTGCACGGTTTTGTTGGTGGCCCGAAAGAAGTTGAGGCTGCTGTGGCGAAGGGCATCGGAAACCGCACGACGAGCGGCTTTGGTGTAGTCGTTGCCGTGGACGTCGACACCCATGCCCATCTCGGTGATCCAGCGAACGGTGGTCGGTGAGGCTGCTTCTGGTTGGTCGGACATGCGCCAATCAAACCACATGCTGGTTTCCGGAGTCCGAAGCGGGACCGGTAGCGTCAGATCATGCCTGAAGTGGATCATTTCGATGTCGTGGTTGTCGGTGCCGGTATCTCAGGAATCGGTGCGGCGTATCACCTCAAGACCTTCTGTCCTGACCGAACGTTCACGATCCTCGAAGGACGACCGCAGTTGGGTGGCACGTGGGACCTGTTCCGGTACCCCGGGGTCCGGTCCGACAGCGACATGCACACCCTCGGCTACAGCTTCAAGCCATGGAAGGCCAAGAAGGCCATCGCTGATGGCCCTTCGATTCTTGAATACCTCCACGAGACGGTGGCCGAGTACGACATCGAGCGCCATATCCAGTTCAACCATCTGGTCACCAACGCCCGCTGGTCGTCCGATGATGCCCGGTGGACCGTCGAGACCACGCGGGCTGATACCGGCGAAGCCCTGAGCTATACCTGCAACTTCCTCTTCATGTGCTCGGGCTACTACAGCTACAAGGGCGGCTACGAGCCGGAGTTCCCGGGAGCCGACCGGTTCGGCGGGCCGATCATCCATCCGCAAAAATGGCCCGACGACCTCGACTACGCCAACAAGAAGGTCGTCATCATCGGCTCGGGCGCCACCGCCGTCACCCTGGTGCCGGCCATGGCCGATACCGCTGCCAGCGTCACCATGTTGCAACGGTCGCCGACCTACGTGGTGGCCAGCCCATCGGAAGATGCAATGGCCAACCGGCTGCGGAAAGTCCTGCCCGAAAAGGTCGCGTATGAGCTCGTGCGAAAGCGCAATGTGTGGCGGGGCGACATGATCTACCAGAAGACCCGCACCGATCCCGACAAGGTGCGCGACATGCTGCTGAAGGAGGTACGTAAAGAACTGGGCGATGACTACGACGTCGACACCCACTTCACGCCCACCTACAACCCGTGGGACCAACGGATGTGCCTGGTGCCCGACAGCGACCTGTTCGAGGCGCTGCGCAGCGGAAAAGCCGACGTGGTCACCGACCACATCGAGACCTTCACCGAAACCGGCATCCAACTCGAGTCCGGGAAACATCTCGATGCCGACATCATCATCACGGCTACCGGTTTGCAGCTGGTCACCCTGGGCGAAATGGACTTCGAGATCGATGGCCAGGCGGTCGACTTCTCCGAGGTCTTCACCTACAAGGGGCTGGCCTACAGCGATGTGCCCAACCTGGTGAGTTCGTTTGGCTACATCAACGCCTCGTGGACGCTTCGAGCCGACCTGACGTGTGAGTACGTGTGTCGGCTGTTGAACCACATGACCGAAACCGGCACCCAGATCTGCACGCCCAAGCTACGGCCCAGCGATGCCGACATGCCTCGCCGCCCGTGGATCGACGACTTTTCGGCCGGCTACATGCAACGCATGATGCCGATGATGCCCAAACAAGGTGACCGGGCGCCCTGGCTCAACACCCAACGCTACGCATCAGACAAAAAGCTCTTCAGAGAGGGCCCAATAGCCGACGGAGTAATGCGCTTCGAACGGGTCCGGGAACCCGCTCGGACTGGTACCTGACGGCCCTTAGCCCTGCTTCTGGGCACGACTTCGCTACGGGGAGCGGTTGCGGTCGCCGGAGCGGGCGGAGGGTGACACGTGCGCTGCGGGACATAGCGAAGCGCAGAGTGAGCGAGCTTGCGAGCGAGCGACCAGAGTCAGAGGACTTCCAGGATGGTTACGTTGGCTTGGCCGCCGCCTTCGCACATTGTTTGGAGGCCGTAGCGGCCGCCGGTGCGTTCGAGTTCGTTGAGCATGGTGGTCATGAGTCGGGCGCCGGTGCAGCCGAGGGGATGCCCGAGGGCGATGGCGCCGCCGTTCACGTTGACCTTCTCGTGGGGGATGTCGTGATCGTGCATCCACGCCAGCGGAACCGGGGCGAACGCTTCGTTGCACTCGAACAGATCGAAATCGTCGATCTTCATGCCGGTCTTCTCAAGGGCATAGCGGGTGGCTTCGATGGGGCCGGTAAGCATGTAGATCGGATCGTCGCCGCGGACGCTCAGGTGATGAATTCGGGCCCGAGGCTTGAGGTCGTGATCGGCCAGCGCCTGCTCTGAGCAAACGAGCATTGCCGCCGCACCATCGGATAGCTGGCTGGCCATCGCTGCGGTGATACGGCCTCCCTCGATGAGCGGGTTGAGCTGTGCCATCTTCTCGATGCTGCCGCCCCGGCGTGGTCCCTCGTCGTGCAACATGTCGCCGAAGGGCACGATCTCGTTCTCGAAGCGACCCTCGTCGGTGGCCGTGATGGCCCGCTCGTGGGACGCGAAGGCGAACTCCTCCATCTGATCGCGGTCGATTCCCCACTTTTCGGCGATGAGTTCGGCACCGCGGAATTGGCTGACTTCCTGATCGCCATACCGTTCGAGCCAACCGGTGGAGGTGGTGAAGGGGTCCGGCGCGGTGACGCCGACGTGCTCGGCCACCGTCATAGCGGCACCGATGGGAATCATCGACATGTTCTGGATGCCGCCGGCCACCATGACGTCGTTCACCCCGGCCATGACTCCGGTCGAGGCGAAGTGCACGGCCTGCTGTCCTGATCCGCACTGGCGGTCGATGGTGACGCCCGGGACGGTTTGGGGGAGTCCCGCGGCCAGCCAGGCGGTGCGGGCGATGTCGCCGGACTGTGGGCCGATGTTGTCGAGACAGCCCATGATGACGTCTTCGACCGCTTCGGGGTCGATACCGGTGCGGTCCATGAGGGCGCCGATTGCATGAGCGCCCATGTCGGCGGGATGGACCTCGGAGAAGCCTCCGCCACGTTTTCCTACCGGCGTGCGGACTGCGTCGACGATGTATGCCTCACCCATGGTGATCTCCTGGTTTTCTGCTGCAAACGAGTGGTTGTGTGATTGCCACCGTACGCCGCGAAATCCGAAGATCGCCAGAAACGACCCGGATTTCTAGGGCTGAAACTTGGGGTAGTAGTTGGCTGGCCCCATGGCCTGGACGTCGCTGATCCATTCGCTGGCGTAGGGCCAGGCTTCCTCGTTGCCTTCCTCGGGGCCCTGCCAGAAACGGGCGAAGGCGCCTTCGCCTCCCGGTTCGAGGGACCACGCTTGGCGTCGGTACGCAAAGTTGTCGGGCACCAGTGCGTGCGCTTCGCGGAAGTGGCCGATGGCAGCCTGGTGGTCGCCCGCCTGTTCGAGGTGCGTGGCGAGCGAAAAATGGGCCTGGCCGCGCGACGTATTGTCATCACGGGGCTGCGAGCGAGCGATGACCTCATCGGGGCTCAGCGCAAACGTGCTTTCGGATCCCTTGGCCACCCAGTCGCGAAGTGCGGCCTCATACGCCTCGGGGCTCGCCTCGATGTTCACGGCCTCGGCCATGATGGCCATCGCTCGGTCGGGGAACTCGGTGAGCCCCTCGAACGGGTTCGTGCGTGCCACGTCGATCGACGGGGGAGCGGGCGCCGCTTCGGCCGGCCGCACGATCATGCCTTCCTCATCGATCCACACGCTGTTGGGAATGTTGATGATGCCGAATTTGGCGGCCACGTCGTGGTTCGCGTCGATGAGCGAAGGGTGAGTCGGGTTGGCGGCTTCGATGAAGTGCCGACACGCCTCGGGCCCAGCGGTGTCCATACCCACCGTGACCACTTCGAAGCCCTGCGGGTGAAGCTCATCGCGCAGTGCCTGCCACACGGGCAGGTCGCCGGAGCAACCTCAATAGGGCGACCATGCCACCATCAAGACCTTCTGGCCGCGCAGCGACGACAGAGAGAACTCGTTGCCGGCAAGGTCGGGAAGGGTGAGTTCGGGAGCCACGGCGGTAGCCAGCGCCCGTCCGCCGAGGGTCTCGGGGCCGACCGCCCACAGCCCATGATCGGCATCCTGTACGAGCGCGAGTCCGAGTTGTTGGGCCATCGAGTCGAGGTTGACCGTGTCGCCCTCCGGGGCATCGGCCAGAGGGATGCAGACCTCACCCTTGCAGGCCCCTTCGGGTTTGAGCTCCCAACCGGTGCCCATCTCGAACGCGGAACGACTGACATCAAGCGAATCGGTGATCATGGGCCGGACCCTACACGGCCCGGCCCCCGAGTCCCAGTGGATGTCTACAGGTCGAGCCGTATGGGGAACGCAGCCCGGATCTGCGCGTCGACCTCTGGGGACAGGTGCGAGGGGTGGTAGCTGGCGAGGGTGTCGGTAACCCATGCGTGGGCTCGGTCGTGAGCCGAGGTTGCGCCAGCGTCCTTCCAGTCGTCGGGGCTGAGTCGGTCGCCGATGAGCGGGTAGGTGTACTCGGTCTGCATCATCGAGAGGGTCTGTTCGTGGCCGAGGAAGTGGCCCTCGCCGTCGATGACCGACCTGATGACCTCGGTCGACAAGGTTTCCGGAGTCACCTCGATGCCGCGTACCGTTCGGTTGATCGCGCCGAGCATGTCGTTGTCGATCACCAGCGCTTCGTGCGAGGCCGCCATGATGCTCGCCAACATGCCCGCTGCCTCGTAGATCACATTCGACCCGGCGTGGGCGGCCAGCGACACGGTGAGGGCCTTCTCGTGTCCGGCCTGATTGTCGGGAAGCTTCGAGTCGGCCATTCCGGCGGCGACACCTGAAGGGAGGCCGAGCCAGTTGATGATCTGGGCCGACGCGGCGTTGAGTACGGCTTCCTCGCCGCTGCCGCCGCTCATTGCGCCGGTACGAAGATCGGACACGAACGGCCACATGCCCATGATGCACGGATGGCCGGGGGAG
>CAZGVQ010000112.1:2143-9010 GCA_964529355.1 uncultured Acidimicrobiales bacterium | reverse complement strand
GGTCGCAAACTCGCCGATGAAGAAGAGCAGGAAACGGAGCCCCGAATACTCGGTGAGGTAACCGGCGACCAGCTCGGACTCGGCGACTGGCATATCGAACGGGGGCTGGGTGAGTTCGGCCTGGATGGCGATGAGGAACACCGCGAACCCGACGAACTGGGTGAGAATGTAGGGGTTACCAAGGGCACCGAAGCCGAAGATTTCTCCGTTGGCCTGGGCAAAGACAATCTCATTCATGTTGAGCGTGCCGGCCTGAATGACCACACCGAGAACCGCCAGGATCATCGGGAGCTCATAGGCAACCAGCTGCCCTGCGGCGCGGATACCACCGAGCAGTGAGTACTTGCTCGCCGAACCCCAACCGGCCATCAGGATGCCGATGACCGAGATCGACGACACCGCCATCGCAAAGTAGATACCCGTGTCGAGATCGACGAACCAGGCGTCGGGCCCGAAGGGAACCGTCAGCAGCAGCAGGAACGTGCTGAGCAGCACGATAAAGGGCGCTCCGAGGAAGACGACACGATCGGCCTTGGCCGGCACGATGTCTTCCTTTTGGATCCACTTGCCGACTTCGGCCAGCAGCTGCATCGAGCCGTAGGGGCCGGCCTCCATAGGACCAAGGCGGCTCTGCATGAAGCTCATCATCTTGAAGAGATACACGTAAACCAGGCCACCGGCCGGCAGCAGGATGGCAACGAGCCCACCGAGGACGCGCAGCGAGGTCTGCCCCCAGTAGGGGATCTCGACAGCGAGCACCCCTGAGAGTGCGGCGAGGGAGCTGATCACCGGTCGATGTCTCCAAGAATGAAGTAGAGGCTGGCCAAGATCGAGATGATATCGGGTACGTAGACACCCTTGAGCACCCACGGCACAATGGCAACGTTGTTAAATGAGGCCGAGCGGATCTTGACCCGGAATGGCACCAGGTCGCCCTTGGAAACGATGTAGTAGCCCATGACACCCAGCGGGTTTTCGGTCTCGACAAAGGCCTCGCCCTCAGGCACCTTGATGATGCGGGGAACCTTGGCCATGACCGGGCCCGACGGCAGCGAATCGAGGAGCTGGTCGACGATGTAGGTGCCTTCTCGCATCTCCTGGAGCCGCACCCATGCCCGGGCATAGCTATCGCCGTCCGGGTGGGTCCAGACCTTCCAGTCGGCTTCGTCATAGGCAAGGCCGTGCGGGCTGTCGCGGCGGAGGTCCCAGTCGACGCCGCTGCCACGAATGTTTGCGCCCGACATGCCGTATTCGAGCGCAACCTCAGGCGGAATGATGCCAATGCCTCGGGTTCGGGTGGTGAAGATCTCGTTGCCGAATACCAGGCTTTCGATTTCGTCGGCAGCCGCTCGCATCTTGATCATCGAGTCTTTGGTTGCGTCGATCCAACCGGCAGGGATGTCGTCTTTGAGACCGCCGATTCGGTCGAAGTTGGGGTGGAAACGACCACCGGTGACCGCCTCAACCTGGTTGAGGACGTATTCGCGATCGCGGAAGGCGTAGAACACCGGAGTCACCGCGCCAAGCTGCGCGGCCATGTCGCCCAAGCCGAGAAGGTTGTTGGCGATACGGCTCATCTCAAAGAGAATCGTGCGGATCCATCGGGCCCGCGGCGGAGCCTCGACCTCCATGAGCTTCTCGGCCGCAAGGATGAAGGGCACTTCGTTGGCGAAACTGCCAAGCCAGTCGATGCGGTTGATGAGCGTGGTGACCTGTGGGTAGGTACGGACCTCGGTGAGTTTTTCGTATCCCCGGTGCATGTAGCCCATTACCGGGTCGGCCGAGATGACCTGCTCGCCGTCGAGTTTGGCCACGATGCGGAGGGTGCCGTGAGTGGCGGGATGCTGCGGGCCGATGTTGAGGGTCATGCCCTCGGTCTCGATTTCGACGTTGACCCGCGAGTCGGCAGCCTTCGCGGCGATGTAGGCCAGCTGTTCGCGTTCGCTTGCTCCGGCGGTTGCGGTCATTCGCTTGCCTCCGTGCTCTCAGCAGCACCGTCGGTGCCGTCTGCGTCGTCGCCATCGCCGGGAATCGTCTCGACATCGACGATGCCGGGCCAGGGCTTCACTTTGCGGGCCAGCAGCGGGAAGTCTTTGCGAAGCGGGTAGCCCTCGAAGTCGCCAGGCAGGTACAGGTTGCGCATGTCGGGGTTACCGGCAAAGGAGATGCCGTACATTTCGTGAACTTCGCGTTCGTGCCAGACCGCGCCCGGGTAGCTGGTAATCCACGTGGGAACCTCAAGCGAATCGGGCACGTCGGCCTTGATGATAAGGCCTCGCAGGTTCTCGACATCGAGCACCCGACCAAATACCTGGAAGCGGGTGTCGCCACCGGTGTAACCCTGCACCATTTGTTCAGGCTCGGCGGGTTCTTCGGCTTCGCCGGAAGCGGCCGCGAGCGCAAGGTCGACCTCGGAGTCCATATCGCGGCCAAACGGCGACGGCATCCAGTCGATCGCCGACACGAAATCGAAGAAGAGAAAGTTGAGCGAGTGACGAAGCACGTGAGCAATCTCGGCCCAGCCTTCGGTGGTGACCCGCACCCAAAGCTCGTCGCCGGGCTTGATGTGGGATGCCACCAGCGCGTCGCCAAGATGTTCGGTGAGTTGACCGAGCAGTTCCTCACGCTGGTGATCGGTGAGCGGAGCGTCTTCGGTTTCTTCGGACTCTCCGGGTTTGGTATCGGTGTCGGCCATCAGCCGCCCACCACGATCGGGTCGCCGCGCCACTTCTCAGCCATGTCTTCGTTGCGGATGCGCGCCTGCAGCATCACGATGCCTTCAAGCAACGCTTCAGGCCGGGGTGGGCACCCGGGCACGTACACATCGACCGGAATGATCTGGTCGACGCCCTTGGTGACCGAGTAGGAGTCCCAGTACGGCCCGCCGCAATTTGCGCAGGAACCCATCGAGATCACGTACTTCGGTTCGGGCATCTGGTCGTAGAGTCGCCGAATCGAAGGGGCCATCTTGTCGGTGACGGTGCCCGAGATGATGACGCAGTCCGCTTGGCGGGGGCTGGCAGGAAACGGAATGACACCAAGACGCATGACGTCGTAGCGCGGTGAGGCGAACGCGGCGCCCATTTCGATTGCGCAGCACGCGAGACCCCACTGGTACACCCACAGCGAGTACTTGCGGCTGATGTTGAGGAGCTCGCTCAGCGGCTTCGGGGTTTTCCCGCTCTCGATCAGACCCACTTGAGCATTCCCTTTCGCCAGGCGTACGCCAGGCCCAAGACCAGGATGAAGATGAAGATGGCCATTTCGATCAGACCGAAGTATCCGTAGGTCTCAAGCCGCTGCGCCCAGGGGAAGATGAACACCGCTTCGACATCGAACAACACGAACAACAGCGCAAAAACGTAGTAGCGGATGTTGCTCTGACTCCACATGTCGCCCACCGGGTCGACACCGCTCTCATACGCCACGAGTTTGGTCGCGGTGGGCTTGTTGGGTCGCAGAAGACTGCTGATCCCGAGAAGAGCACCGACAAGAGCGACCGCAACACCACCAAAGATGGCGACGGTCAGATAGCTCCGGAGGAAATCTGACACGAAAAGTGACCTTACAGAGAGGTATTTGATCCCGCCAATACGAAGTAGAGACGGGCTACGAACACCAGAACGGTAGTCGTGAAATCGCTAAAACCAGTGACTTTGCGTTGTGTTTTTGGTCGCTTCTTTTGGTCGCTCCTTTTGGTCGCTCGCTCACGAGTTCGCTCACTCTTCGCTTCGCTATGTCCCGCCAGCTTCAACCTCGGCCTCCGCTGGCGCTGCGGCACGACTCCAATCGCGCCCCCTAAGGGTCTCTTGGTGTCAGACACATCTTCGTTTTGGTGTCAGACACATCTTCGTTTTTGGGTGGGTGCATCGGTTGTGGGTGAAGGAGATAGCGGTCGAATCTCAGCAATACTTGAAGTGTGCGTCGTCTTGCCCTAATCGTCGTTCTGAGTCTGCTTTTCGCGGCCTGCTCCACCGCGTCCGATGTGGGGTTGACCACCTCTGCTCCGGCTACTCCCGCAACGGTTCCACCTGTTCCAGCGACCATCGAGGTGCCTGATCAGGCACCCCCTGTTCCCGCTACCTCATCTACCGTTCCGATCGGTCCCCCACCCACGGCCCCCGCGGTGGTTTGGACGCCACCAGTGCCCAGGATTCCCCATCCTTGTTCGGCGCCACCGGCAGCATCGGACGATGGTGGCCAAGAGCTGCCGCGCGAGTTGGTGGAACGTATCGAGCAACGCCTTGCCGACGAGCGGTTCGCCGAGATCGACGTCTCGTTCTCGGCGGCCATCGACGGATACAACGAAACGCTCGATCACAACGCCGATCTCGAACTCCTTCCGGCCTCCAACCAGAAGATCATCACTGCGCTCGGCGTCGCCGAGCTGCTCGACTTCGATCAGACCTTCGTCACCACGGCGCAGCGTTACGGATCCGACCTGCACCTCGTCGCCGGCGGTGACCCCACGCTCTCCCGAGCATCGCTCGACACGATTGCCCGCTCCGTCGCCGCCAGCGGCCTCAGCGATGTTCAAACCCTCTACATCGTCGACCGCTATACCGGTGACGTTGCAGCCCCGGGCTGGGAGGACTGGCAGCTCCCCGCCTACGTCGGCCCGCTTTCAGCGTTCATGGTCGACGACAACCGGTACCGCAGCGATGAGGCCTTTGTCGATGAGCCAGCGCTCCTCAACGGTGAACTGTTTGCCGATCTCCTTCGCTCCCGCGGCGTGCGGGTCGGCGACGTCGCGACGTGGAACCTTGACGACACGCCGGTCGGCTCGCCAGAAGAGCTTGGCCGAGTCGAGTCGCGACCATTCGACGATCTGGCGGCCACCATGTTGCTGTCGAGCGACAATCAGAATGCTGACCAGCTCGTCAGCGAGATCGGTTTCCGGTTCGGCGATGGCTCGATCGCTGGCGGAACCGCCGCAATCGACGAAGCCCTTAACGAGTGGTGCCTAAACCTGGCCGGTCACAGCGGCGATGGCTCCGGGCTGAGTCGAGCCAACCAACGTTCGGCGGGCGAGTTTCGTCGACTGCTCGAACACGCCCGCGGCGAGCCGTGGTTCGAATGGTTCGACGAGTCACTTCCGGTCGCTGCGCAGTCAGGAACCCTGTCGAGGCGATTCGGCGGAACCGCGGCAGCTGGCAACGTGAGAGCCAAGACCGGTTCGATCTTCGTCGGCCGGGCCTTGTCGGGCTACGGCACCACCGTGGACGATCGCGAATTCGTGTTCTCGGTCATCATCAACGGCGAACCACAGAACGTCAGCAACGCCCAACCCGCAATGGACGCTCTGATAGCCGAACTCGCCGCCTAAAGAACCGAACTGGTTCCGGATGTGGTCGCTCTGGCGACTAGATCCGTCGCCAGTTCGAGATTTTGGTTAGCCGCCGAGGTAGGACTTTTGGAGTTCTGGATTGGCGAGGAGGTTCTCGGCGGAGTCGTCGAGGACCACGCGGCCGGTTTGCAGAACCCAGCCGCGGTCGGCGAGCGACAGGGCCATATTCGCGTTCTGTTCCACCATGAATATGGCGATGCCCTCTTCGTGGATCTGCTGGATGAGTTCGAAGTTGGTTTGCACCAGCGCGGGAGCGAGCCCCATCGACGGTTCGTCCATGAGAAGAACCCGCGGTCGCGCCATGAGGGCTCGGCCCATCGCGACCATCTGCTGTTCGCCACCCGAAAGCGTTCCCGATCTCTGGTTCAGACGTTCCTTCACCCGGGGAAACATCTCATAGATGCGTTCGAGGTCGTTGGCGATCTCGGCTTTGTCGTTGCGCAGGTAGGCGCCAAGTTCCAGGTTCTCCTTAACCGACAGCCGTTTGAAGAGTCGTCGGTTTTCGGGAACCATCGTGACGCCGCGCTCGACGCGATACGAGGTCGGCTTGTCGTTGACGACTTCGCCGTCGAGCACAACCTCGCCGCTGGTCGGCGTGACCATGCCCAGGAGGGTCTTGAGGGTGGTGGACTTACCCGACGCATTTCCGCCCAGCAAGGAAACCATCTCGCCCGGGTAGATCGCCAGATTCACATCCTTGAGGATGTGCACCGCTCCATAGTGGGTGTTGATGTTGCGGAACTCGAGAAGCGGTGTCCGGGTGTCGGTGTCACTCATGCTCGCTTCTCCAGCGGTCGACCGAGATAGGCCTCGATGACTTCAGGGTTGCTCGAAACCTCGTCGAAGCTACCCGCGGCAAGGGTTTCGCCGTGGTCGAGAACCACCACCCGGTCAGAGACATCGCGCACAACATCCATGTCGTGTTCGATCATGACGACGGTGATACCCCACTCGCTTCGAAGCTTGCCGATGAGGTCGGTGAGTTCGGCCGACTCCATCGGGTTCATACCGGCAACCGGCTCGTCGAGCAACAGGAGTCGAGGCTTGGTGGCCATGGCCCGGGCGATCTCGAGGCGTCGACGATTCGCGTAGGACAGCACCGAGGCTGGCTGCTCGAGTCGGTAACCGATGAGCCGACTACCAAAGAAGCCCAATACCTTCTCGCCATAGGCTCGAATTTCGGCTTCTTCCTCCTGGAAGGCTGATGTGTTGAACAGCGAACCCCACACGCCCTTGCTCGTGCGGCAGTGCTGAGCGACCATCACGTTTTCGAGGATGGTCATGTTCGCGAACAGGCGAACGTTCTGGAAGGTGCGGGCGATGCCGCGCTGGGTGACCTGGTTCGGGTCGAGGCCGATCATCGACTCGCCCTCGAAGAGGATCTCGCCCGATGAGGGGGTGACCATTCCCGAGATCATGTTGAAGAAGGTGGTCTTGCCGGCACCGTTGGGCCCGATGACCCCGACGATCTCGCCTTCCTCGACATGGAAGTTGAGATCCTTCAATGCATGAAGGCCACC
>CAZGVQ010000112.1:0-2043 GCA_964529355.1 uncultured Acidimicrobiales bacterium | reverse complement strand
ACGAAGGCCATGAGCTTCACGTTGACCGTGTTGATACCCATGGCTTCGGCGACGCTTTCGTCCTCGCGGATGGCCATCCAGGCTCGACCGAGGCGTGAGCGCTCGAGTCGCCATGACACATAGATGGATATCGCGGCAAAGAACAGCACGAGGTAGAACACCGATCGCGGGTCGGTGCCTTTCACCTCGAAAAAGCCGAAGTCAGCAGGCGGGATGTTGGTGATTCCTTGGGCGCCGTTGAAGTACCCGTTGAGCCAGTCCGACAGGAAGAGCAGCCGGATGATCTCGCCGAAACCAAGGGTGACGATAGCCAGATAGTCACCGCGCATTCGGATCACCGGCGCACCGATGATGAGGCCGACGATTCCGGCCATGACCACCGTTACCAGCAACGCCCCCCACCACGGCATGAGTGGGAACCACTCCGGCCAATCCTCGCCCCGGTTGGGCGAGGTCAGCACCGCCGTGGTGTACCCGCCGACGGCGAAAAACGCCACGTAACCCAGATCGAGAATGCCAGCGAGCCCGACAACGATGTTCAGGCCAAGCGCCAACAGGAGGAAGATGCCGACGTTTGCCAGAAGCTCCTGGGTGATCTTGCCGGTGAACAACGGAATGACGATGAGCGCCAGCGCGGCCAGGCCGATGAGTACCGCAGATCGCCGCGCCTGTTCCGGCGCATCGGCAACCGCGTAGGACGCCTTGGCATCAGCGATCGGCTTGCGTCCGAACAGCGAAATCAGCGCACCAGCGGCCGCAACGATAACCGCCGACCACCAGGTGAGCCCGCCGCGTGAGGCATAGAAACTCTCGAGCGGGCCGATGAGATCGACGATGAAGAACTCAAAGATCGAAAGGGCGATAACCGCCAAAACCGCGGCGACAACCGCCTTGCGAATCCGCTCGGGCATGAGATGGAGCGACGCCCCGAACAAACCAATTGCGCCGCACAGGGGAATCCATGCCCATAGGCCGAACCCGACCCCTCGGTCGAAGCCGAGGAACTCGAGGAGCTGAGGACTCCAGTTGACCAGCGGGTCGCGAATGTCGAAGTTGTCGACCAGCAGGACAAGCAGACTCAAGCCGAGTCCGCCCAACGCACCGACAACCGCCCCCGAAATCAGATCGCGGGGGCCTTTCTCGGGGGCTTCCATACCCTCGAGGACGACCTCGTTGCCCGATGCCCAGCCGACGATGAACGGCAGCCAGAGCAACGACAGATACCCGAGCGACAGAACCGGCTTGATCAGTGTGCGGGTATTGAGCCCAACGGGCATACCGGTGAGGGCGATGAACCACAGTCCAAGCGCCAGCACGCCGCCGAAGCGAAGTATCCGGTTCCAATCGATTGCGTCATCGGCGGCGAGAAGGCCCGACGATGCACTGCTTCCCGAAACATCAGCGGTAGCGGTCATGCCCGGTCCTCCGAAGAAAGTCGCTCGCCAAACAGGCCGGTGGGTTTAATCAGCAACACCAGGATAAGCAGCGTAAAGGCCACGGCATCGCGCAGCTGCGAGACACCATCGACACCCAGCGGCTCAAGCAGCACCAGGGGTGCGGTGGCCTCAGCGGTACCAAGCGAGACACCACCGGCCATCGCGCCTCCGAGGTTTCCAACACCCCCGACAACCGCAGCGGTGAACGCCTTGATGCCGGGAAGGAACCCGGTGGTCGCAATGACCGACCGGAACAGCAGGCCCCAGAGGATTCCGCCGATGCCGGCCATGGCGCCGCCGACCGCGAAGGTCGTGACGATGGTGCGGTCGACGTTGATGCCCATCAATGAGGCGATCTCTTTGTCTTCGGCCACGGCCCGCATGGCCTTGCCGGTCTTGGTGCGTTCGACGAAATACCACAGTCCGGCCATGGAAATAGCGGCAACGACGAGGACCAGGATCTTGGTGCCCTCGACCTCGAACGTGAGGATGCTGCGCTTTTGTTGCAGCCACTCGGGGTTCGAGGGATACCCCTTGGCGCCGGGCCCGAACAGCAGGATCACTGCGTTCTGGATGAAGAAGGACACGCCGATCGACGTGATGAGTG
>CAZGVQ010000111.1:0-9012 GCA_964529355.1 uncultured Acidimicrobiales bacterium | reverse complement strand
GCAATGACCAGTCCGCCTGCCGACGAATGTGAAGCCCGGATCTCGTTGAGTCGCTCGTTGGCATGGTCGAGCACGGTCGGGAGCCACTGCCCGTCGAGGCTCAGCGCGGTTCGCAATCGAGCGCCCCATTCGCTGCGCAGCATTTCGTCGTCGAACGTTCCGCCGACCTCGTCCCCCTGCGCGTTGATCCACTCCATGTGTCCATCGAATCGCGGAAAGAACACCGGGCGGACGACACCGCCATCGGTGAGGGCTTCCCCAAACCCGTATTCGTAGTCGGCCAACGCGTCGCCATAGTCGCCGAAGCTGTACTCCACGAAAGGAATCGGGTTGTCGTCGGTGCGAAAGGGTGTGCCCGAGAGGAGGAGTCGACAGTCGGCGGAGCTGAAGGCTTGTTCGACACCGTCGCCCCAGGACCGGTCGGTGGCCGCGTGGTGCACCTCATCGAGAATCGCGAACCCGTTGCGGACGAGCTTGGCGATGGCCGGGGCTGACGTCGATGCCTGCGAGTAGGTCACCACGATCCCGTGCATATCGGCGGGGAGTCCGCCTTCGGCCTCTTTCCATTCGGGGTCGAGGTGGAGGCCGAAGCGAAGCGCGGCCTCGGCCCACTGTCGCTTGAGGTGCGAAGTGGGAACCACCACGACGATGGGAAGGGGTTCGCCCCGGAGCCTTTGCCGCACTGCAGCAAGCGCGAAGGTGGTTTTGCCCGCGCCGGGGCAGGCGACGGTGAGAAACGTGTCGGGCTCGGCCTGCTTGAAACCCTGAAGGGCTTCGCGCTGCCACGCTCGGAGCGTGACGCGGGAAGAAGATGTTCGGGAAGTCGGCGCCATGGAAGTGAGCGATGATAGCCACTGCGAGAACGCGGTGTGGGCACTTGCCCATTCAGCCTCGGCGGCTACCCTGAGACCAGCGACAATCGGGAAGTTCAGCGAGAGGGACCGCACCATGCCCGACCTACAAGAGACTTCTGGCTCCGACGGAATCGAGATTCCCGAGGGCCTGGATCTGCCAGCCGAAGCTTCGTCGGTTGAGGCCGAACGCTTCGAGCGCAAGCAGAAACTGGCGGGCGCACTCCGTATCTTTGGACGCTTCGGGTTCGCCGAGGGCGTCGCCGGACACATCACGGCCCGCGACCCTGAACTCACCGACCATTTCTGGGTCAACCCGTTCGGCAAGTCGTTCCGTCAGATGAAAATGAGCGACCTCATCCTCGTGAGCCATAGCGGAGACGTTGTCGAAGGGTCGGGCGCCCTCAACACCGCGGCTTTTGCCATCCATTCCCAGATCCACGAAGCGCGTCCCGACGTCATCGCCGCCGCCCACTCGCACTCGCTGTACGGCAAGACATTCTCGTCGTTGGCCGGAAAGACCATCGATCCCATCAGTCAGGACGCGTGCATGTTCTACAACGATGTTGCACTCTGCGCGGATAGCGGCGGGGCCATCGTTGTCGACACCGAAAGCGGAGCTGCGTTGGCCCGCGCCCTCGGCGACAACAAGGCCGTCGTCCATCAGAACCATGGCATCATCACCGTCGGCCAGTCGGTCGATGAGGCCGCCTGGTGGTTCGTGGCGCTCGAGCGGGCCTGTCAGAGTCAGCTTTTGGCCGAATCGGTCGGAACGCCGACCCTCATCCCGCATGAATCCGCGCAGTTTTCCTATGACCAGTCTGGCCACTCGTTGGCCGGGTGGTTCCAGTTCCAGCCGCTCTGGGAAGACCTGATGGTGGAGACCACCGAGTTCATCGACGAGTAGACGAGCAAAACAGACCCCCTCTGACCGCGTACTGAGGGGTAGCTGTAGCCGAAATACCACTATTTGCGATATTTTCGCGACTTTCGGAGGTTCTGCTGCGTCCTCCTTGTGTGACCGTGAACCCATCCCCCCAGCTTCGGCCCTCCGCTCAGCGGTGGGGTCGTCGTGAGGTTCCCGTCATTTCGGATGCGTCCCCCCAGCATCTGAGCAAGACAGCGTCATCGACGTTGGCCCCGGAGGTAGCGGACCGATCCGCACCTGCCGATGTTGCCGCCACCACAGCTCGCGGCTACGACGATTCCCCCCACGTCGTAGCCGCCGCTGGGCGGGCAAACACTCTCAAACCAGCGGTTTCGGCGCCGGCCTCGTCGCAGACGGTGGCCGAGTCTTCCTCGTTGCCGGCTCCACCCCCGCCGCCCGGCGTCTTCGACACCTGGCAGCCGGTTCCCGCCACCGCGGCAACCGCATCTTCGGAATCACTTTCCTCAGGATCGCTGTCGTGGCCATCGCAACCATCCACGACTGCATCGACGAGCACCGATGTCTCGTCCCCCGCGAACGCGATTGTGTCGGACGGCCGAAACAGCACACTCGCCAAGTTGTCGACAATCGCCATTGCGTTGTGTTGCGCCGCCATCGTCTGCGTCATCGTCTTGAGCGCGGTTCGCCTCGTCGGACTCGCCGATCTCGAGCTGACCAGCAGGTGTCCGACCGCTTCCGAACCGAGGCCCTTGTGTGGGTGCCGACGGTTGGTGTGCTCAGCGCGTTTCTTGCTGGAGCGGCACTGCTTCGGGCCAAGCTCGGCCGCTAAGGCGCATCGGCCCCCAAACCTCCGGGCCCAACTCGACTGGCCACTAACATCTGCCCGGTGTCTTCTGCATCGACTGTTGCCTCGCAACCGCCCACCCAGGTCCTAGGAATCGATATCGGCGGAAGTGGCATGAAGGCTGCGCCGGTCGACATCGCGAGCGGTACGTTGCTCGCCGATCGATTCCGCATTCGAACGCCGAAACCCGCCGACCCGCACGCCATGGCCAGCGTGGTCGCAGAGCTCGCAGCAAACTTCGACTGGGCCGGTCCGGTCGGATGCGCTTTTCCCGGGGTCGTCCAACAAAACACCATCCGGACCGCCGCCAATCTCGACCCGGGATGGGTGGGGGTCAACGGCTCCGACGTGTTCGCGGCGGCGCTTGGGCAGGACCCCAGCATGGTCAACATCGTCAACGACGCCGACGCCGCCGGCATCGCCGAACTCGAACACGGTGCTGGTGCTGGGCGGACCGGCTCGGTCATGATGATCACCCTCGGCACCGGCATCGGCACTGCGTTGTTCACCGATGGGGCACTGGTTCCCAACACCGAACTTGGTCACCTGATTCTCGACGGTCGCGATGCCGAAGAAACCGCATCGGCGCGAGCCCGCGAAGATGCAGACCAGAAATGGGTCGACTGGGCTCCGGGGCTGAACCGGTACCTTCACGAGGTGCATCGCCTGCTGTGGCCTGATCTCATCATCCTCGGCGGCGGCGTCAGCTCGAAGTTCTCGAAGTTCGCCGATCTTCTCGACGTCGAAACCGAAGTGGTTCCGGCCACGCTCAGGAACGAAGCTGGCATCGTGGGAGCGGCGATGGGGTTGGTGCGCGGTCTTGGCTGAAGGTCTTCGCGTCGATAAGTGGCTCTGGTCCGTGCGTTTGTACAAGACCCGCACGGCCGCCACCAAAGCCTGCGACGCTGGCGAGGTGTTGCTCGGCGACGAGCAGGTCAAGCCCGCACGGCGGGTGCGCGAGGACGACGTCATCACCATCAAGAGAAAGACCGGCACCACCCGGGTCGTCGTTCGTCGCCTCCTCGACAAGCGCGTGTCGGCTGCCTTGGCAGCTGAGGCCTTCGACGACATTTCGCCCGAGCCGACCGCCGAAGAACTCGAGGAGCGAGCGCTTCGTCGAGTATTGAAAACCCCGCCGCCCGGACGGGAGCGAGGAACCGGTCGGCCCACCAAGCGCGATCGGCGCCGACTGGACGAGTTCCGCGGACGTCCCTGAGTCCATCACGGGGTTCCTTCTAGCTATTCGACGTACTCCTGCTATTTCAGTAGGTTCTCGTACACCCCCACGTCGGCGGCCGGAAGAAATTGAAAGACACAGTGTCATCACCTCGTACTGCAACAAACCACGATTCGCTCTACGTCCTTCGTGACGGCGCGCTTGAGACACTCTCTGCCCGCCTGACCTTTCCCGATGACTTCCACGAGACCGTCAAGGCCAATCTGCGCACGTTTGTTGGCGAGGAGCCTTTGGTGCTTGGTTCATGGTCGCAGAGCGATCACGTCGATCGCCCCGCCCTGCTTGGATTCGATGATTCCGGTTCGTTGCTGGCCATCGTTCTCGCTGACGGTAAGGAAGAAGACCTCGGCGGACGGCTGACCGCCGTGTCGGAGTGGCTCCAGGCTCTGAGCCTTCGTGATGTCCTCAAGATGCACTCGAGCATCGATGTTCTGATGGATTCTCTGCTCGCCAACAACCCTGACGAGCTTCACCTCACCCTCGGCTCCGACCGTCGCCTCGTGATGTTGGCGTTGGTCGGCGGTGAGCGCGAGCTTCTCGATCATCCGGGAGTCTCCGCGACTATTGGCCTCGAGATGTACCCCGGCGATGCCGATTCGGTGATCGTCCGTCGGGTCGCGACACCTTCTGCTCCGGTGATCGCTCCGCCGCCTATCGCGACCGAAATCGCCGAAGCCGAACAAACCACCGAGGCGGATCCAGAGAGTCTTGCGACTCCCGTCATCGCTGAGACCCCCGAGACCACCGAAACTCCTGAGACCACTGAGACAACCGAAACCGCTCAGACCCCCGTGGTCACCGAGACCCCCCAGCCCTTGCCGGTGCAGTCTTCGTTGGCACCGCCCCCGGGCCGGAACTCTGCCGTTGAAGCCGCAATCGAACCGGGCGCAGTCTCGTTCAAGCAGGGCTCAACCATGCGTATCGCCGACCTCAACTCCTATCTCGCCGACAAGACCGGAGCTCCCGAAGAGGTAGGGCAGGGGTGCGTCGCTTCGGGGAAGCACGTGCTGCTTACCGAAGTGCTCTCGAGCAGTCGAGTTCTCGAAAGTCGCGGTCACTACCATCGAGCGATTGACGAAGAGTTCGTGAACCGTTTCCGCGAGTGGTACGACGGATCGATTCCGAAGGTCACCTTCCACCTCCTGGTGCAATCAGAAGATAATCTCGACGAGACCACCTACGTCGGGCGGATCAAGCCGACCGCCTGGGAGCACCGGTCAGGCGGAGAAACCCTCCTGTTCCGTGTCGTGCCCCGGGTGGCCTCCGAACTTTGGGTCAAGCTCAGTGCGGGCGAGGTGCCCGAGATGGTCGTCGATGCGCCAGCCGACGATGTCGAGCCCTGGCCGGTGGTACCGGCGAAGGCTTCTGAGCCAACGAGTCGCCGTCGCGGTGTCCGCCGGTTGCGGTAGCTCAGCCGCCGACCGCTGAGCTCCCGGGTTTCTCGGTGCGCTCACCGGATTGGGCGAACCGGTCGGCATCACCGTGGTTCGGGTCGTCGGTGTCCCATGGCCAGCCACCGAACTGGGTCGATTGGTAGTCGTCGAATGCCGCCTGGATCTCGGCCTTGGTGTTCATGACGAACGGGCCGTAGCGGGCCACTGGCTCGCCGATCGGTCGACCCTGCAGGACAAGAACCTCCGCCCCCTGCTTGCCAGCCGTGAATTCGAGTTGGTGGGTTGGGTCGACCACTGCACCGGTGCCGGCTTCGATCGTCTGTCCGTCGAGGTCGATCGAAGAGCCGCCGAACACGTAGAGGGTGCGGTGTACTCCTGCGTTGTTCGGGAGGGGAAGCGTGGTCGTGGACCCGGCTTCGGCACTGACGTGGATCACCGCCACCTCCGAACCCGGGCTCGACGCCCATGAATCCGGCGGAGGTTGTTGTGCCTCCGTGTCACCGTACCGGCCCGCGATGATGGTGGCGGTTGTGCTGCGGCCCTGGTCATCGGTAGTTCGTACCCGTGGGGTGTCCTCGGCCCAATGCATGGTGAAGTACGGATCGACCATCTTGTTTGCCGCGGGAAGATTGAGCCAGATCTGAAACAGCTCCAACGGGTTGGGCTCGTCGGTGTGTACGAGGGGAAACATCTCGGCGTGAACAATGCCACGGCCTGCGGTCACCCACTGCGTGTCCCCTTCGCCGAACCGGGCTTGCGCGCCGAGTGAATCGGTGTGGTCGCAACGTCCCTCGCGCACATAGGTGATGGTTTCGAACCCGCGATGTGGATGTTGAGGGAACCCGGGCACGGTGGAGCCGTGGTACATGTTCCATCCATCGATTCCGGCAAAATCAGATCCGATCTGGCGATCGCCAAGCGGAACCGCGGGACCCAACGACCCATTTCCCGCGGGGTAACCATCGAGATGGTGGGCGCAGAACAGGAACGGGTCGAGCGTTGGCCATTGGGTTCCCAACGGGAAGGTCTGCAAAATCGTTGAATCAGCTGCAGTCATGGCTCGACGATAGCGAGTCGGGGGCTCCAATGAGCTGTCTAGGCGGCCTGGCGGGCGATGGGGTCGAGCAGCGTTACCGCGTTCGCAACGCTGGCAAGCTCTTTGGAGAGTCGACCACTTCTGGCCACCACGCGAACCACGACCCCGCGCTCGATGAGTTCGGCAACGAGTCCCGCAAAGATGTGATCGCCCGAGCCGACACAAACCAGGTGGTAGCGACTCGCGATGAACTCGGCGTCGCTCGCTTCGAGAAGTGCTTTGTCGGCACCGTCGGTACCCGCGCCGGTGAAGATCTGCCCCCGAGAGCCCAGAATCTGCTGGGCGGTGAACACCAGGCCAGGATGGCAGCCGACGAGCACCTGATCTTCGGGTCGCATGTTTCCGGCGTCGGCATAGAGCGCCAGCGCATGTTCGAACGCGTGGCGGTCGCCGTCCTGATGCTCGGCGCCAACGAGGTTCTCGATATCGACGATATGCAGCGTCCGTTTCCGGCGCTCCCATTGTTCAGGCAGTTGCTGGGCGTGCGAAGACTCGCTCATGGAAGGGATATCGACGTTTCGCGGGCCCAGCTGAAGCACCGGCCTGCTCGGGCCCGGGCAAACTATGCTCGCGTCATGGCAACCACATCGGCTGAAGAGTTCTGGGATGTGGCTTCGCCGCTCATCGCCGAAGGCGCCCTCGAAGAAAGCACGATGATGGGCGGTCCCTGCGTGCGGGCCGCCGGTGAGTTTGTGGCCATGCCTCATCACAAGGGCGACGGGATCGTGGTGAAGCTCCCGCGCGAGCGGGTGGACGACCTGATCGAGCAGGGCGTCGGTGCGCCCTTTGCGCCCGCCAAGAAGGTGTTCAAGGAGTGGGTGCTGGTCGAAGCGTTCGACGAAGCGTTGTGGGAAGCGCTGCTCCGCGAGTCGGTCGTATTCGTCGGTTAGCGAACCCGCGCAGAATGGCACACGACGCAGAAGGACTCAGCGCACAGTTCGGGGCCAGTGTCGAGGACCGGACGCTGATGGCCTCTGCTCAATCGACGAGCGCCTGGTAGGTCAACCGCTTGAGCTCTGGGCGGATCGGGTAGGTGCTCGACGGCAACAGCTGGGTGAGGAAGATGGCGGTGAGCTCTTCGGCTGGATCGACCCAGAAGGCGGTGGATGCGGCGCCGCCCCAGGCGAACTCGCCATTGCTGCAGAGCGTTTTGGTTGCTGCGTTGTCGAGCACTACGGAGAATCCGAGACCGAACCCGACACCGTCGTATTCGGTCTCAGAGAACAGCGGGCGCCCAAACTCGGTGAGGTCGGCATTGCCGGGAAGGTGGTTCATCGTCATGTAGTCAACGGTTCGGCTGCCGAGCAGGCGCGTGCCATCGAGTGCTCCCCGGTTGAGCAGCATCTGGGTGAAGCGGTGGTAGTCGTGCATGGTCGAGACCGTGCCACCGCCGCCCGACAACATCGTGGGCTCAGCTTCGGCGCCGCGGCCCATCGCCGCAATGTCGAGCAGCGAACCGTCCTGGGGATTTCTCGTGTAGAGCGATGCCAACCGGGACCGCTTCTCGTCGGTATCGGCCCAGAACGCCGTGTCGATCATCCCCAGCGGTTCGAAGATGCGGGTCCGGAAGAACTCATCGAGCGAGGTTCCCGACACCACCTCGACGATTCGTCCGAGAACATCGGTAGAAACCGAGTAGTTCCACTCGGTTCCGGGCTGGAACAGCAGGGGAGTGGCGGCCCAATCGTCCACGCACGCCGCGAGGTCTTTGCCTTTCGGGCTTCCCCATTCATATCCAGCCGCCCGGTACATGGCATCGACGGGGTGGGCATGCATGAAGCCGTAGGTGAGGCCCGACGTGTGGGTGAGCAGGTGCCAGAGCAGCATGGGGTGCAATTGGCCGTCGGTATTGGGATTGGTGGCCGAACCCGAGCTGTAGACCCGCTGATCAGCGAACGCTGGAATGAACTTCGCGACCGGGTCGTCGAGCGAGAGCAATCCCTCCTCAAGCAGCATCATGATGGCAACGCTCGTAACGGGTTTGGTCATCGAGAAGAACCGGTAGATCGTGTCGTCCTCGATGGGGTCGCCGGTTGCGATGTCGCGCTGGCCGTAGGTGTCGTGATACACGATCTGGCCTCGGCGGCTGACCAACACCGCCCATCCGGGCAGTCGACCGTCGTCGACGTAACCACGAAAATGGTGACCGATACGGTTGAGGCGACCGGAGTCGAAGCCCAATTCTTCCGGATCGGCGGTTGGCGTGAGGTTGTCTCCCATGCCACTGCTTACATCGATCCACCATCGACCGTCGAATGGGTCCAAACTCCTATCGTCGTGGTCTGTGTTTGTCTCCCGACGTCGGTGGTTTCGCCCCGTCATGCCTTTTGTGGTTCTGACAGCGTCGCTTGTGGCGTTTCTGGCGGCCTCGATTGCCGGGCCTCAAAGCGCGACCGGTGAGGCGTCCGCCGAAGAGTCCGACTACCAACCACAGCTAGCCGGAGATACCGACCTGGTCGCCGATGGTGAGTATCAGGCGGTCGCGTTCGTCTTGTTCCCCGGCACCGGCTGCACCGGGTCGCTGATCGCGAACGAGTGGGTACTTACCGCAGCCCACTGCGTGCCGGTTGGACAGGAGAGCCGTGGTCAGGTCTTTCTCGACCAGCCCGATGCCCGGGTCCTGCAGCCCGAGGATGCGCTCAAGGTCAGTCGGGTTGAGATTCATCCCGACTACCGGGCTGAATCCAGTTCGCTCCTGCGT
>CAZGVQ010000110.1:0-9067 GCA_964529355.1 uncultured Acidimicrobiales bacterium | reverse complement strand
ATTCACCACCGCGTGAAGAACAACCTGCAGACCATCTCGTCGCTGTTGCGGATTCAGAGTCGGCGGGTCGACAGCCCCGAGGCAAAGTCGGCGCTCGACGAGTCGGTCCGACGGATCGCATCGATCGCCCTGGTCCACGAGACGCTCTCGCAAGACACCGGTGAGGACTACGACACCGGCGACGACGTGGTGCTTGTGGAGTTGGTGAAACCGCTGGTCCGGATGGTTGAGGAGAGCATGGTGCTGCCCGGGCGTCCGATCCGCATTCAGGTATCGGGCGATGCGGGTGTTGTCCCCAGCGAGGTCGCCATGCCGCTATCGGTGGTCATCACCGAGCTGCTGCAGAACACCGCCGATCATGCCTTTGTCGAAAAGCGGGACGAACCAGGTGAGGTCCTGATCACGCTGGGTCGCGACGAGGAGA
This sequence comes from uncultured Acidimicrobiales bacterium, assembly GCA_964529355.1. Taxonomy (GTDB): domain Bacteria; phylum Actinomycetota; class Acidimicrobiia; order Acidimicrobiales; family SHLQ01; genus CALLQB01. The sequence continues at coordinate 8,643 of CAZGVQ010000110.1, read as the reverse complement.
CGCTGTTCCTCAGTGTTGACGATGACGGGCAGGGGCTTCCCGAAGGGTTCGACCTCGACAACGCTGGGCTCGGACTCACCATCGTGAAGGCATTCATCTGCGATGAGCTCGATGGAACGATCGAGATGTCCTCAAAACGAAACGGACCCGAGCGCCCTGAAGGCACCCGGGTCGCGTTGTCGGTTCCCCTGAGCGGTCGGAGACGATCCGACCGAATCTAAGTCGGATCAGCCAGAGCTGATCCGTTTGCGATTGGATTTACTCCAAATCGAAGGTGCCAGCCTCGCTTGCGGCCTTGGCCTTGCGAGCAGCCCTGCGCAGGGTGCGGCGTTCCTCTTCTGACAAGCCACCCCAGACCCCAGAGTCCTGATTGGTGGCGAGTGCGAAAGACAAACACGCATCCTTGGCTCTACAGGTATCGCAAACCTGTTTGGCGGAATCGATTTGATCGACCGCCATGCCGGTCGTTCCAACGGGGAAGAATAGTTCTGGGTCGGTGTCGCGGCATGCCGCGCCGACCCTCCAATCGCCGGCTTTACCCAGCAACGTTCCAGAATCGCCCATCGTTAGTGCCACAAGTCCTCCAACAAAGTGGTTCAGTAATGTTCGGTATGCCACGCTCCGTTCGTCCACCCCGGCTGGGAGTCTGGGGGCCTCTCCAGTTTCGAAACGAGAACGTGTTCTAATTACCACTGCGAACGTATCGCGCATCACAAAGGGTGGCAAGGGTTGATTTCTGTCACACCTCGCTGAGACCGATTTCCGAACGACGTTTGGAGATCGTTGTCATTGCAGCGGTCGCACCGATTTCTCGGGGGAGCGCCGGTTTTCTCTTCGCGCCCCGGTGGTGTGGGATGGGTCACATGAATGAGCGTCAGCAGGGCCAGGTAGCCGTCATCGCACACCGGGGGGCATCGAAAACCCACAGGGAGAACACGGTCGAGGCGTTCCGCGAGGCGGTGCGCCTGGGGGCCGACTGGGTGGAGCTCGATGTTCGTCGAACCAACGACGGTCAGCTCGCCGTGCACCATGACCCCACACTGCCCGACGGCCGACACATCGTTGACCTCTCGGCCGTCGAGCTGCCCGATTCGGTGCCTGACCTCGCTGGTGCCCTCGCGGCATGCGCGGGAGCAAAGGTCAATATCGAGATTAAGAACGATGCCGATGAGCCGGATTTCGACGAGCAGCGCACACTTGTCGAGCCGGTGCTCATGGTTGCGCTCGAGGCGATGCAGCCGAACGAGCTACTGATCTCCTCGTTCGATCGGGCCACGGTAAACAAGGTGAGGGATCTGAGTTCGCCGGTCGATAGCGCGCTGTTGTTTTGGCAGAAGACCGATGTGGCAGGAGTGGTCGATGAGGCGGTCGCGGCACGGCATCGGGCCATCAATGCCTTTGATCCATGCGTCACCGCCGAGCTTGTCCAGGAGGCGCACGCCGCGGGCCTCGAAGTGAACGTGTGGACCGTCGATGACCCCGACCGCATGGCTGAACTGAAAGGCTTCGGCGTGGATGGCATCGTGACCAACGATCCCGAAACCGGTCGACGGGTAATCGATGGGCCAGCCGATGGCCCTGCCGCTGGTTAAGGCGAACCGATCGGCATTACCAGGTCGAGAATCGCCGGGGCGTGCCTGATCTGAAGCTCCTCGACGTCGCCGAGATAGTCGCCGTCGAGTTGGTAGGGGAACGCGCGATGTCCGGTGACGGTCACCTCGCTCACATCGGGGCGGTAGTCGACCGCTTTGTTGGCGCGAAGCGTGGTGCCATCGCGCAGCGCTGCCGTGGCGATTCGGGTAAGCGGAATGAGCTTGAGGTGAGGAACGGTGATGACGGTGAGCGGCCGCTCAAGGGTCGCGTCGGGCGCCACATCGAACGGCCGCGTGCCCAGGTACGTATAGGGATTGGTGTTGAGGAAGAGCGCGAACGCCGCCTCGATGTCGGTGACGCCGTTGGCCTCTGAAGCATGTTTCACCGTGAACGCTGCCGTCGAGCGGTCATAGTGCCGCAGCCAGGTATCGACCGCTGAGTACATGAACAGGGGATGTCCGGCGTAGCGCTTCAACGAGCCGCGCTTTTCCACCTGTTCGACCACTGCTGCATCGAACCCGATACCGCAGTGAAACAGGAAGAACCGTCCGTTGGCTTCGCCCAGCCCAATGCGGGTGATCGACCCGGCGGCCAGGGCTTCGAGAAGCGCAGCGGTCGCTTCGACCGGATCGTCGGACAAGCCGAGCGTTCGGGCGAACACATTGGTGGAGCCGCCAGGCAGAGGGGCGAGCGCGGTCGCAGAGCCGGCGAGACCATTGGCCGCCTCGTTGAGCGTGCCGTCACCGCCGAGCACCACCACGACCTCAACGTTTTCCGACACCGCGCCCTGGGCCAATCGGGTGGCGTGGCCTCGCCGAGTTGTCTCGGCCACCGTCACCTCATGGTCGGCCGAGAGCGCCTTCTGTATCACCACGCGCGTTCGTGCCGTCACCGAAGAAGCGGCCGAATTGACGATCAGGAGAATTCTCAGAGACCCCGAAGTTACCCGCCTTTTCGGTTGCGTATGCGACTGCAGAATGCATCGCGCAACAAAATCAACCGTGAAATGTGAACCGGCCGCGGTTTAGTGCAACACTTCACAAATGGATGTAGTCGTTTGTGTAAAGCAGATCCCGGATCCTGCAGATCCTGGTGAAATCAACCCCGAAACCAAGACCCTGAAGCGAGACGTCAAGCTCATTCTTGACGAGTCCGACAGCTACGGCGTCGAGTACGCGCTCCAGCTCGTCGAGTCCGCCGGTGGTGGCACCGTCAGCCTCGTGTCGATGGCCCCAAACAACGAGACCAGCGGTCTTCGCACCGCCCTGGCCATGGGTGCCGAAAGCGCAGTGCTTATCAGCGATGACGCGCTTATCGGATCCGATGCGCTGTCCACCGCCAAGGTGTTGGCCGCCGCAATCGGTCGCAACACCCCCGACCTGGTCATGGCCGCCACCGAATCGAGCGATGGCTACACCGGTACCGTCCCCGAACAGATCGCAGCCCTGCTTGATCTTCCGTCGGTCACCTTCGCCAAGGAGATCACCGTCGGCGACGGAGCGCTCACCGTGAAGCGTCAGACCGAAGCCGGCTACGACGTTGTCGAGTGCCCGCTTCCCGCGGTGGTTTCGGTCACCGCCGGTGTGGTCGAGCCCCGGTATCCCTCGTTCAAGGGAATCATGGCCGCCAAGAACAAGCCGGTCGAAGAAGTCGACTGCGGTGCGCTCGGTGTCGAGCCAACCGCAGTTGGTTGGGCTGGCGCCGGCCAGGAGATCATCGACATCGTCGAAGCTCCGGCCCGTGAAGCTGGCGAAAAGATCGAAGACGAGGGCGATGCCCACGAGCGAATCGTTGCATTCCTCGACGAACTGAAAGTCCTGTAGGAGGCTCCCATGGCTATCTCAAAGATCTGGGTATACGGCGAAGAAGCAAACGGCACTGCGTCGACCAACACCCTCGAGCTCATCACCAAGGCCCGCGATCTCGCTCCCGTGGTTGAGGTCGTTGTGGGCGGCGACGGCACGGCAATCGCCGCTGCTGCTGGCGAACACGGCGCGACCATGGTGCACGCGACCGGCGACCTCGCCGGAGGCATGCAGGGTGCGCACCTCGGTGCGGCGCTCGCAGCCGCCGTTGCGGCCGGTACCGGCCCCGACATGTTCCTGCTTCCCACCACCTACGACGGCCGCGACGTGGCTGCTCGTCTGTCGGTGAAGCTCGACGCCACCGTGGTAACCAACGTCGTCGACCTCATGGCCGACGGCGACCGCATCGTTGGTGTCGAGCCGGTGTTCGGTGGAACTATCGACGTCAAAACCGCAACCACCGGCGACAAGCCGCCCATCATTCTGGTGCGACCAAAGTCCTTCGCCGCAGAACCAAACGGTGGCGCTGCCGCCATGGTGATGCCTCTTGCAGCCGCCGATGTTGGCGCTGCGGGTGCCGCAAAGATGACCGACCGGTTCGTCGAAGAGTCCGATGGTCCCAAGCTCGACGAAGCCGCAATCGTGGTTTCCGGTGGCCGAGGCCTGGGCGACGCCGACAGCTTCGCAATGGTCGAGAGCCTCGCCAAGCTCCTCAAGGGTGCAGCCGGTGCGTCCCGAGCAATCGTCGATGCTGGTTGGGTGCCCTACAGCTACCAGGTAGGACAGACCGGCAAGGTCGTAAAGCCCTCGGTCTACATCGCAGTCGGTATCTCAGGAGCCACGCAGCACCTTGTCGGCATGAAGGGCTCCAACACCATCATCGCCGTCAACAAGGACCCGGAAGCACCGATCTTCGGTGTCGCTGATCTCGGCGTTGTGGGCGATGCCCACAAGGTCGTGCCAAAGCTCATCGAGGCTTTGGAATCGCGCGGCTAACTAGCGGTACCTTCTCGGTATGGCCATCGTCCTGAACATCATCGCTCTGGCGATCGTCCTTGCCTTGTGCTGGGCGGTCGTCAATGTGGTGTCGCGCAAGTCGCGCATGGTCATCACCGAAGCGCTTCCGCCACCGGTCACCGGGTACTTCGAAGAACCCTGCGATGGCTGTGAAGGCGTGGGCGCCAGCCGCATCGGCAGAAGCGTCGTCCCCTGCCACGCATGCGACGGCACCGGCGTACAACCAGCCCACATCGACGATTAGCGGTCTTTCTGCCAGGCTCATGATGGGAGTGCGTGGGAGACTTCATTGGTGCGTGAATTTGCTGCTGATACGTATGGCGAGTCGTTTGCTGATGTGTATGACCGTTGGTATCCCGACGTTTCGGACACCGCTGGAACGGTTGCCAAACTTCTCGCGTTGGCCGACGACCGGGTGGTCATCGAGCTTGGCGTCGGCACTGGCCGTCTAGCCCTGCCACTTGCCGAAGCCGGATGTTCGGTTCGTGGCGTTGACTCGTCGGCCTCGATGCTCGAGGAGTTGGCCGCAAAGCCGGGTGCGGAGACCATCGAAGTAGTGAAGGGCGATATGGCTTCGGTGGACCTGGGGAAACCGGGTGAAGCCTCGTTGGTCTTTGTGGCGTTCAATACGTTTTTCAACCTGCCCTCAGCCGAGGCGCAGGCGCAGTGTTTCGCATCGGTCGCCAGGGTGCTCGCGGCAGGGGGCCGCTTTGTTGTTGAGACGTTCGTGCCTCCGGATCCGGCTGATCTTCCTTCTCGCGGGCTCTCGACCCACTCGGTCGAGGCTGACCGTGTGGTGCTCACCGCAACTCAGACCGATGCCGATGCCCAGATCATTCGGGGCCAGCACGTCGATATCACCGACCACGGGATCCGCCTGCGTCCGTGGTTGCTGCGCTTCGCATCGCTGGCCGAACTCGATGCCATGGCCGAAGCAGCCGGATTTCTGCTCGAATCCCGCGATGCTGACTGGCAGGGGACCCCGTATGGTGCCGAAAGCGACAATCACGTGTCGGTATACCGCCGATAAGCGGTTATACGAGTACTCTTCGGTGAAAGATAGTTGTCAGGTTTCGCTAGCGGGCGTTGATTTGGAGGGGTTTTCGAAGAAATCGGCCGAAATTTGAAGAAATTCGACGTCCAACCCGGCGCGGAACAACAGGATGTGCTATGGTTGCATCCATCACGTCGTCGCACCGCTCCAAGCGGTGCGATTTCTGCTTTTCGGTTCGGTTTCGATGCACGAATACCCCACTGAGCGCCGCCGATCCACCAGACTACGAAGGTGGTGGATTCGAGCGAGCGGCCGTGGGCAATACCGGAGGTGTCGGCGCCTTCGCAATCCCTCGGCGCGACGCAGCCCAGTCCGTCGTCCGCGGACTCCCAGCTGCCGGTTGGTCACCAGTTCGTCGAAACTGAACAACCCGCTGCGCCAGTACCAAGGCCGTTTCGCCTTCAGCCGCTGACGATTCCCGAGATTCTCGATGGTGCTTTCGGGATTCTGCGGGCCAGCCCAGCCAAAGTTGTGGCCCTGGCGGCGACGTTCTCGGCACCGATCGATCTGTTTCTTGCCTACATCAATCGGGACGCTCTCGCGAACGACGGCGTGTTCGGTGACCTCGGCGTTCTCCTGGACCCCAACGCATCGGAGGACGGCAGTACGTTCGGCACGGATTTTGCCATCGACTATCTGCTCCCGCAGTTTGCGCTGGTGTTCCTGGCCGCTGCGCTGGCGAAGCTGGTTCTCGACTGGTTCAACGGCTATGACCCGAGCTACCGCGAGGTGGTAACGCACGTCGGGCGCCGATGGTGGAAAATTCTCGGTGTGTGGATCTTGGTCCATCTGGCCGAAGCCGTTGGATTCGTCCTCTTGGTGGTTCCGGGACTCTTCGTGATGGTGATGTTCCTGATGAGCATCCCCGTGCTGATCACCGAAGACCTTGGCGTTGTGGCCGCACTCAAACGGTCGCGCACCCTTGCCAAAGGGATTGGCACCCGGGTGTTTGGTGTAGCGCTTTCCAGTGCGCTCGTGATCTTTGGCATTCAACTGGCGTTGGGAATTCTCCCGCTGATCCTTGGGAGCCTTATCGGCGAGACCTATGGCTGGCTGGTGGTGGCGCTCGGCTCGCTGTTCACCTCGATTCTCGCCCTTGTCGGCACCGCTGGCATCACGCTCATCCTCTACTACGACACACGGGTTCGCCGCGAAGGGCTCGATCTGGCGATTGAGGTCCAGGAAATCTTCGGTGGCGAGCGATGAAGGAACTGCCGGTTCCCGAGGCCGACCCCGAGGACGTCGAGAGAGACATCGCCGACATTCTCGACGGCCCCGAGTACGACTTCTCCGATCCTTGGTATGCCCCGATAACCCGATGGCTTCGCGATCTCCTCACCGATGTCCTCGGATGGATCAGTCGAAGAATCGGGGACTTCTTCAGCCTGTTCGATGGCATTGGTCCGGGAGGCGTCGGCGGATCAGGCGCGCTGTGGCAACTTGTTGGTTACCTCATCATCGCCGGTGCGGTTCTGGTGGTGGCCCGCTTGATCTGGCGGGTGGTGCAGGACCGCCTGCCGAAACCTCAGTCCTTCGCCGACGAGCCTGTGGTCGACGTCGACGAGTGGCGCCGACCGAAGGAGCTGCTGGCCGACGCAGAACGATTCGAAGCCGAGGGCCGCTGGGATGAAGCACTGCGAGCCCGTTACCGCTTTGTCATCGCCGAATTGGTCGAGCGCAACCTCATCGAGAATCCGCCAGGTCGCACCACCGGCGAATATCGCGCCGAAGTCGAGTACCGGCTGCCCGAGAGTGCAGGAGCGTTCAACGCGATAACCGAAACGTTTGAGGACGTTTGGTACGGCGAAGCGGTGGCTGACCGCCCGATGGTCGACGAGTTGCGACGCTCGGGCGACACGGTGCTCGCTGCGGCGAAGAACCATAAGCCCGTGTCGAAGACTGACGATGTGCTGGTGCAGGAGCTGGTGGGCTGATGGCGGAGACCTCGAGCCGGTCGAACCGGATCTTCTTCGTGGTGGTGTTGCTGCTGCTGGTCACGTTGTTGCTCTTCGCTATCGGGCAAGGCGACGACGGCGTTGCCTTCGATCCGGACAGCACGAGGGCGAGGGGAACCAGCGCCATGGTTGAGCTTTTGGAGCGAAACGATGTGGCGGTCGATGTCATCCGGGGCGCTCCAACATCGGATGGAGGTATCGCGCTCGTGTTGGTCGATCGATTCCGAACGCCTGCGGTCGACGTCGACCTCGAGTTCGAAGATGAGGTGGCCGGGGTTCTCGAATGGGTGGAGCGCGGCGGCACTCTGGTGGTGGCTGATCCGGCGAGTTCGCTTCTCACAACCTCGGTTTCGGGTCCGTATCGTCGGGGTCTCGAATGCGACATCGATGCGCTTCGCGGCGTGGGCGAGTTGGGCCTGGAGCCCGACGATGACGATGGATTCGGCGAGATCGAGGCGGTGAATTTTTCGGCGACCGGTGGTAGGGCTCGGTGTTTCTTTGACCAACCAGGACAGGCCGGCGTGGTGGTCGACGACCTCGGCGAAGGGGCGCTTGTTGCGTTCGGCTTCCGAGAACTTCTTACCAACCAACGCATTGGCGAGGCCGACCATGCGTTGCTCGCGGTGAGCCTGCTTGCTCCAGAGCCTGGCGAGCGCCTGGCGATCATCGATGGCCCCTCGGTGCTGGCAAGCGGCGAAGAAACCCTCGGCGACCTTGTGCCTCTGGGCGTGAAATGGGGCCTTGGCGTAGCGGGCTTTGCGTTCTTGGTCTATGCCGTGGGCCGGTCGCGTCGCCACGGCAACCCGGTCATGGAGCCACTGTCGGTGGAAGTCTCGGGCAGCGAGCTGGTGGAGGCGACCGGCGCAATGCTTGGACGAGCCCGCCAAGCCGACGGGGCCGGCGAAACGCTGAGGTCGGTGGCCCGACAAGATCTGGCCATCGCCCTGGGGATGCCGCGCCACACCGATTCGGCGGAGGTGGCGAATCTTCTGGCCGCTCGATTCTCCGATGTCGATGCCGCCCATGCCCAGAAGGTCCTGAACGGTCCGCCGACCGCCACCGATGACGACCTTCTCCGGCTCGCAAACGACATCAACGAACTGCGCCACCGGGTGACCGCCCGGCCGGCTTCCGAACCCACAGAACGAACGAGGGCAACCACGTCATGACCGATCCGTCACTTCCCCCACCCCCGCCGCACGAACCAGCGGCCACGAGC
>CAZGVQ010000109.1:0-9069 GCA_964529355.1 uncultured Acidimicrobiales bacterium | reverse complement strand
CGCCGAGCACGATGAACAGACCGCCGATTGCCAGCACGCCCACACCCTCCTCGAACAGCTTCACCCTGCTGGTGTCGACCATCCGCTGGTTGGCCAGGATGACTCCCATCGCGGTGGTGGCGAAGAGTCCGGCCTCGGCGAAGAACAGATTCACGCTGGTGTACGACGCGACAGCCAGCGCAACCGTGACCGGCGCGGCCAGCGATTCCGGGGTTCTGGGGTTCCGCAGCACCATGACGGCAAGGCGAGCCCCAACCAGTCCAGCGAGACAACCGAATCCGACCGTGGCCGCCACCGAACCAGCTGCGGCAACCGCACCGTCACCCTCGAGGACGACATCGAGCATGATGACGCCGAGCATCGCGCCGATTGGGTCGATCAGGATTCCTTCCCACTCCAGGATTTCGCCCGACGGCGATGCGGGTTTCACCCGTTCGAGGATGGGCAGCACGACGGTGGGGCCGGAAACGACAAGTATCGCCCCGGCGAGCAGTGCTGATCGTCCGGTCAGGTCGGTCACCGCTGCCACGGTGATCGCCCCAACAAACCAGGTGATCAGCACGCCGATGGTCACGAGCCGCGTGACGACACCAGTCCATTTGTCGATGCGGCGCATATCGAGTTGCAAGCCGCCGTCAAAGAGCAGCAGGCCTACCGCAAGGGAGACGCCGGGAAAGAGGAGGTCGCCCAGGAGCTCATCGGGGTTCACGACGTCGGTGACACTGCCCGCGAGAAATCCGGTGGCAAGAAGCACGAGCACGCCCGGAACTCGAAGCACGCGCGCCAGCCATTGTGCGCCAACGCCACCGATGACGATGACGCTCAACCCAATGAGAATCTCGGATTCAGTCATGCGCCGAGATGCCCCCTAGGTCTCCCACTTGAGCGACATTATAGCTAGCTTGGTGGTCGTGAATCGCTACGCGAAGCTCATCGATCGGGCGAGGTCGGGCGACCGAATCGTCATCGATGGCGCCACCGGTTCGGAGTGCCTTCGTCGTGGTGTTCGAGAGCTGCGTAACGGGTGGAGCGGCGGTGCTGCACTGAGCAATCCCGACATCGTTCGCCAGATTCATCGCGACTACATCGCGATCGGTGCCGACCTCATTGCATCCAACACCTTTGCGACCGGCCGAAACGTGCTCGAGGACGCCGGCGTTGCCGAGGACTTCGAGGCGTACAACCGCCGGGCGGTCGAGCTCGCGATCGAGGCCCGGTCGGCTGCTGGTGCGGCCGGTGACCACGTGGTCGTCGCCGGGGGCGTCAGTAACTGGAGTTTCTCGGGTAACCGTCCGTCGCTCGACGTATTGCGAAAGAACACCATCGAGCAGGCCGCGATCATGCGTGACACCGGGGCCGAGATGATCAGCCTGGAGATGATGGTCGACCTTCCTCGAATGACGGCAACACTCGACGCGGTTGCAACGGTTGACCTGCCCGTGTGGGTTGGGCTCACCATCGGCCCCGAGGAAGGCCACGACACCGACCAGCTGGGCGAGCGCATCCAGCTCCGGGAGGGCGGACTCCTCGCCGAAGCCGTGGCTCTCGCCTCGACGTATGAACAGGTTGACGCACTGTGTCTCATGCACTCCGATGTCCGCCTTACCGAGCGGGGCGTGGCCGAGATTCGCGACCATTGGGATGGGCCCCTGGGCGCGTATGCGCACTCGGGGCGCATCGAGGATGATCGGGTGATCTTCGAAGACAACATCTCCCCCGCCGAGTACGCCGCCTACGTGCCGAGCTGGCAGAAGGCGGGCGCAACGATGATCGGCGGATGTTGCGGCGTCGGCCCCGACCACCTTCGGGCAGTTGTGAACATCGAGAAGTAAAGTCCTCGGGAGAGCTCGTCGATTCAAAAAGCTATGGCGCGGACGTGCTTCTGGACCTCGACAACGAGTAGGCGATTGCTATTTTTGTTCGTGGGGGCACTGCTGCTGGCCGCTTGTGACGACTTCGATGACTCAACACGCGATGTCTTCGTGAATTCCGATGGACAAGTTCTAGGGGCCGCCGGCGATACATCGCGAGCGCTGACTCAGGACATCGAGGCCGACCTGACCCTTGCACCACAAGACGAGATCGATCGTCAGATCGAACGGCAGAGGGTCCTTTTCGAAGAATTCGGTGCTCCCCTCGAGAGCCTGGGTAGCGCGATTTCTGATTGCGGGAGCGGCGGTTGTTTCGAGATCGACGATGAGTCTCGCATTATTGAACGGCTCGACGGGAGGAACGAACCTCAGACGATCTACACGATCAACCCCTCCGCGCCTTGGTGGAACGTGACGTACGGCGACCTCCTCAATGAGCCAGAAATCGGGTTCTACGACATCGTTGTCGCCCCCGACGGAACCGTTGGAGTGGCGGCAGGAGACTTAGGGGTCATCACCCGCTCGCCCGACGGCGAGTGGTCGCGAACGGTGGCCGACCTGCGTACCCTTCCCCAGGTCGCGATTCTGGCCATATTCGCAACCGGACTAACCATGTTCGTGTTGCTCGTCTATGCAGCGACCAAGAACGACGGCACCCGGGTTGCACGGTACGGACTTGCCACGGTTGGTCCGCTCGCCCTGGTCTTGTTCATCACGCTCGGCCAATCAGTGCTCACGTTCTTGTTGCTTCCGTTTAGCCTTACCGGCGCCGGGTTTGGGCTCAGCGCGCTGTGGCGTTCTCGTTCGACCAGCGGCTACACCCGGGGCGTCCTTCCACTCATTGGCCTCGGAGCGATCGTGCTTACCGTTGCGTGGAGCGCCTTCTACTTCACGTGGAGCCGCGATCTCATCGGCTACTGGGCGGCGGTTCTCTTGTGTTTGGCAGCATTCGCGGCGGTGACTATCGGCGTCACGCTTCGCGTGCGGATGAGCGATCTAACCGAGGGTGACCAGCGGCCCTACCCGTCGGGCGACAGGGGGCCCTTGGGCGCGTACCTCATCGCGCTTCTCATCTCGTTCCCGATCATCTTTCTGGCAGCCCAAGCTCCCTTGCTTCTTTTCGGCGTCGTCGCCGCAGGTTTCCTGCTCGGTACGACGGTCAAATACGACAGCTACTACATCGCCAGCTGATCAACGCAGCACGTCAAGCGCCTTTAGGCTCCCAAGCTTGACCTGATGCCCGGCCTACATCCTCAATCGGTGGCGTCGCTGGCCTGTTCCGCTGGGTAGAGGTCGAAGCGGCCAAGGCGATCGAGGCAGACCTCGACGCTCCAGGGAAGCATGGTTGCTCCGCAACGTGCGTCGCGGTACGCCTGCTCGAGCGGCGATGGCCGTAGCATCGATCGACCGCCACAGACCTCGATGGCCTTCGAGGCAACCGCTGGTGCGTTTCGCATGGTCGTCACCAGCGAGGTCCATGCTCGACGAAGCTCTTCGCGGGATGGGTCGGGGCCGACATCGCCCAGAACTCGATAGCAAGCGGCCTGCGTTTGGTCATACAGCAGCTGCATCTCCGCCCAGCCTTGCTGCTTGATGTGATTATCGCGACGGGCTTGCGTGCCGTGCTCTCCCCGGAGGTAGCTGGCGGTCCAGTCGAGGACTTGGCGCATGAGCCCCAGGTAGGAGAACGAAAGGGTCATGTAGAAGTAGGGCCAGCGCCATGCCGCCTGCTCGAACATGCCCGGCGGAATCCACTCGTTCGCGTCGGGCACGAACACGTCAGTCATGAGCAGATTGCGCGAATCGGTGCCGCGCATACCGAGTGGGTCCCACTCGCCCTGAATCTCGACGCCCTCGGCATCGGCGGGAACGCCGAGGAGATGAAGGTGTTCATCGGCATCGCTCACCGCGACGATGTTGTGAACCTGGGCTGCGCCGGAAAGCGAGGCGAAGATCTTGCGCCCGGTAATCCGGTAGCCGCCGTCGACCTTGATGGCCTTCGTGGCAAATCCAGCGGTGGCCGAACCGCTGAGTCCCTCGCTAAAGGGCTGGCTGTGAATCACCTGGTCCTCGATAACGCCACGCCACAACTCGGCGCGGCGCTCGTGCTGGACCGCACGCTCATCGTTGGAAAGGTCCATGTCATCGGCGATCTGACCAACGAGCAACGTGGTGGCCACATGCATGTTGAAGGTCAACGCTGTGGTTGCGCAGTGCCGGCCGAGCTCCTCGCTGGCGAGCGCGTAGGCAACGAAGTCGCCACCGAGCCCGCCCGCCTCACTTGGGATGCAGATGCCGAGGAGACCACCGCGTTTGAGGTCGGCCCAGTTATCGAACGGGAAGGTGGCATCTCGGTCGGAGTCGAACGCCCGTTTCGCGAATGGCTCTGCCACCTCGGCCATCCGGGCGACGATTTCGAGGCGTTCTGGGGTTTTGATCGAAGCAGCCATACGTCGAGTCTCGCATGGCATCGGTGATGTGTCATTGTCGACATGCTGATCTGAACGAGTCGCCAGCTGTCCGTTCACCGCCGATTAATCGTCGTCGCGACTGGCACCGGCCCCCGCGCGCCGACTGGCCTCGGTAGCCGGGGCATAGGTTCGGTGGGCGAAGGCCTCGATAGCCGTTTGCGTCGCCATGTCGAGCTCGACCCGCGACTGTCGAGTCGAAGCGGTGCGGTTCACCCGCTGCCGGGTGATGACCACGGTCTGGAGATCATCGGCGGCCGAACCGCTCTGCGTGATGCTGTCGATACCAACCTCGCACCGACCGCCATCCCACGCGATGACGAAACCATCGCCGCCGGGCTCGATCAATGAAAGCAGAAACGGAGCCAGCAGAATCGGCTCGGCCACTCGGTCGAGCGAAACCTCGGCACACTCCCCCACATCGACCAGCGAGGTGCCGACGCACACCGGGCAGAGGAGGGCACCTTCACATTCCCAGGTTTCGGAAGGCATGAGCTGCGTGGTTACGAAGCCCTGGGTGGCCTCCAACAGTCGCTCCACCACCGGACCAGCCTCCAACCCGAATTCGGCAAGCCGCATACTCGCGAACGCGGCATCTTCGGTGAGGCCCCAGCTGTAGCCGGCACCCCGAAACGCCTTCGCTACCAGTGCTCGAAACTCACCAAGCGACAGGTTCACGCCGAGCCGGCCGCACCGGCCATGGGATAGGTCCATGTATCGGGGTCAGCGTCGGCGAGTTCGTGCGGAAAAGGTGCGCCGCGAAACATGTTTATCCGCACCCAACGGTCCGACCGCGGGTCGAAATGGGTGGCGCCAAAGAAACTGAGCTTTGCCCGAAGGAGATCGATCGGCAGCATCTCGGAGCCGATGGTGTTGTCGTGCACTTCCCCATAGGGAGCCTCGGCCACCACCATGAGGCGGCGGGCGGTGTGGCGATGCTCGGGGTGATGGCGAAGAAACTCGGCCAAGGTCTGGGCGTCCTGCCAGGCGGTGAGGTCGGCGTACATTCGGTGCGCATCGCGACCCGGCTGGAGCGGCTGCTCGTAGTCGCCAATGGGTTCATCGTGGCGCTCGCCCAATCGGGGTTCGAGCTTCTCTTCGGAGACGTACCAGGCCCGAGCGTCGGCCAACTCGGTGTTCCAGTCGATGGTTAAGGCCCACCCGTACGCGCCCTCGAGTCGAGCCCGTATCTCGGCGATCGTCATCGACCCATCGATTTTCTGGGGCGACGACTCGTCGGCGTGCATGGTGGCGGCCAGATCGTCGACCAGGTGACCGTATGGCTCAAGCAACAGCGAGATCACCAGCTCCTGGCCTTCCACCGAAAGCGTTTCGTGCGCCCAGCCAACCAGCGTATTCCAGGCGTGGGGAGCGTCGAGTTGAGCGGTGAGGAGGTGTTCGTCGAGTAGGTGAAGATCGGCGTTGAGCATCGCCAGCTTGCGCTGTTGGATCTCATGCTCGGAGTGCCATGACTCCACCGTGAGACGGGCCCGACGCACATAGTCGCGGAACGCCACAACCTCGGCGTCGGTCGCGTGCTCGACTGCTCGTACCCGCGCCAGTGCCTCCTCGCGGGCGGCGATCCAATTGTTGATAAGCCGCGGGTGCGTGATGAGAAACGGTGCCATACCCAACCCGGTCGAATTGCCCACGCCGAATCGACGACGAAGCGAAGGTTCGAGCTGCACTGCGGTATCGGGCGACGCGACCGCAGCCATGTGTTCGACCAGGTCCATCACGAAGGTGCGAATGAGAAACACGGTGAGCATCTCGGCTTGAAATGGGGCCAGCAGTTCGGGGCGGTGTTCGATTTCCTGCCGGTCGGCGGCGCCGAACTTTCCGCTTCCGTAGACGGCGGTGGTGCGCATGACGTAGCCAACCTGCTCGACCGCCTCGACCTCAGGCTGGCGGCCAACGGCAAGAGAATCGACGACACTGGAGAACAGGCGCACCGATCGATTGGCTCGCGACAACGTGAGCTCGGCGCCCGAGACCCGCCCGGCCTCCTGCAACGGCACGTTGGCCCGCAGTCGCTCGATATCGGCATCGCTGGGCACGCCATCGTGAAGGGCGAAGGTGGCATCCCATGCGGTTGCGATAACCCGATCCGAGCGCATGTCGGCCGGAAGGTCGTGACCGAACGCCACGAGGGTGTAAGTGCGGTCGGGCTCGCCGGTCAGTGGAACGGTTGCCGAGTACAGCGCAGTGCCCACGCCATCGGCATCGATGTCGAATAGCGGCCGGTCGAATGTCCACGCTTCGCGTTTCATCCGACGGAGGAGGGTGCGCATAAAGGAAAGGCGGCACTGATGAAACGAGCCCATCCGCTCGAGGCGCATGACGACCTCGGGCGGTCGACGATCTACAGACGCCAGAGAACTCATGCTGTGCCGGCGCCGGGCATGGGTCCGAAGTTCTCGGCGAAGAACCGGTACCAGTTGTCGCCCATGATGGCGGCAACATCGGGCTCGGCGAAACCGACATTCCGAAGCCCGTCCTCGATATTCACAAAGTGCGTGTTGTTCTCGAACCAATCGGGCTGCGGCGGAAAGCCCGGGGCCGAGGCCGAGCCCTCGCCGTAGTCGATGCCTTTGGTCCACCGGCCAACCCGCATGTATTCGACGATGCTGTCGGGCTGGTTCTGGCAGAGGTCGCTGCCGATACCAAAGTGCTCGACGCCATAGGTTTCAGCTGCGTCGAACGCCATCTGGCAGAAGCTCTCGAGCGTGCATTCTGATTTGTGTTTGAGATGGTGGGGATAGAGCGAGAACCCCATCATTCCGCCGTTGTCGACGACGGCCCGGATGACATCGTCGCGTTTGTTTCGCAACGCCGGTTGCCAGACATGGGGGTTTGCGTGGGTGATCGCGATGGGCCTCTCGGACAACTCGGCTGCCTCGATGGTCGAGCGATCGGCCGAGTGGCTCATGTCGATCACCAGGCCCACCCGGTTCATTTCGCGAATGACCTCTTTGCCCATACGGGTGATGCCCGGGTCCTCGGCCTCGTAGCAGCCGGTGGCCAACAGCGATTGGTTGTTGTAGCTGAGCTGCATGAACCGGGCGCCCAGTGTGTGGACGATCTCGACGAGGTCGATGTCGGCTTCGATGGGCGATGGGTTCTGAAACCCGAAGAAGATAGCCGTGCGATCCGATGCCTTTGCCCGGTCGATGTCGGCAGCCGTACGGCCGAGCAGAATCAGGTGGCCGAACTCTTCGAACCAACGGTTCCAGCGGGAGAACTCGGCCACGGTCTCGCGGAATGTCTCGTGGTACACGATGGTTACGTGGACCGCGTCGACTCCGCCCTCGCGCATCTCGGTGAAAATCTGCTCTGACCAGTTGGCAAACTGGAGACAGTCGATTCGGTACATGACGTCCTGACGGTTCGGCGCGGAACTACTCGTCACCTGGCCAAATGGTACCGGAGCTCACAAGGACCGTCGCTTCGAGCCACGCCTCCGATCTGGCCAACCAGAGGTCGAGGATCCGAGTCACTCAGCGACAAGTCGTACTTCCCCACCAAGGCGGTCAACGTGTCCACCATTACCCGCAGCGAGAACGGCTGAGCCGGGCAGGTGTGGCTTCCGTGTCCGAAACCCGTGACCAACTCACGCGCTGCAAGGGTCGTCACATCAGCCAAGCGGCGGCCCTTCCATCGGTCGGGGTCAAAGTCGGAGAACCCCGGCGCCTCCGAGTTGGTGAGCGGCAACAGGGTTGCCAGCGTGTCGCCCACCGCAAGTTCATACTCTGTGCCATCGATGCTGATGGTGGTGGCCTGCAACACCTCACGCAGCATGATGGATCGCTGCGCGATGCGGATCGACTCAAGGGCGCAGCGCTCAGCAAGATCCAACTCGCCAGCACGAACCCGGGCGACCAGATCGGGTCGGGCCACAAGATGCACGATCGCCCACCCGACCGCAGCAAAGAGATTCGACATCGAACCGATATGCACGAGCGCCACATCGCGGGCTATCCCACGCACCCGATCTTCACCGTCCCAGCGATCAACGATCGTTGCGAACATCCCCGGTTGTGGGCTGGCGTCGTGAGCTTTCACAATCGACGCATAGGCCGCCTCGATCTCGGCGAGCGCCGCCCGTTCGTTCCGGTGGTCGTTTTCGGCAATCTCAGCGGCCGCCGCGGGTGTGACGAATGCGGCCGAAGCGTCGAGCACATCAAGAGCGCTCACGAGCCGATCGAAGGTTTGGCCCGCGGCGGCGCCCGGTCCGCCCCAGCTGGCCAACCCGAAACGATGACCGAGCCGGCGGGTGAATTCGAAAACCTCCACCTCTCCCTCGTCGCCCAGCAGCTCGAGCTCGGTTGTCAGCGCCGCATCGACCTGATCGAGGTAGGCGGCCGCCAGGTCTCGGGTGAACATGTCATGGGGAATGGTGCGTCGATCGAAGAACAGATCGGCAGGGACCTTGCGGGCCAGCATGCGCATGTCGGCAATACCTTTGCTGGCAACGGCCTCATCGATCGCGTAGAACGCCCGCACGCCCTCGGCCGAGAAAACGAACAGGTACCGCATGTCGCCCGACTCGACGACGAACGTGTCGCCGAGCGACTCCCTGTCGGCGCGAATCGTCTCGACCGGATCGTCGATCAGCGCATCCCAAGGCAACTTCGCCTGCCCAAGCGGCACGTGCTTCATCAATCCTCCGTTCTGCATGGCAGGCTAGCCCCATGACTCCCTGGGATATTGCCGAAAAGACCGTCGTGGTG
>CAZGVQ010000108.1:0-9167 GCA_964529355.1 uncultured Acidimicrobiales bacterium | reverse complement strand
CCGACGGCCAGATCTTCCTTCAGGACGACCTGTTCAAGTCCGGTGTTCGACCAGCGGTCGATGTGGGTATCTCGGTGTCCCGTGTGGGTTCGGCCGCCCAGATCAAGGCCATGAAAACCGCTGTGGGTACGCTCAAATCCGACCTTCAGCAGTTCCGTGAGCTCGAAGCGTTCGCCGCCTTCGGCTCGGATCTCGATGCGGTGTCACAGGCCCAGCTCGACCGTGGCTACCGCCTCACCGAGCTGCTCAAGCAGGGCATCTCGTCACCGATGCCGGTGCAAGAGCAGGTCGTGTCGCTCTACGCCGGAACCAACGGCTACCTCGACAACCTTCCCGTCGAAGACGTACAGCGCTTCGAAGAGGGTCTGCTCGCTCACATGAACGGCAGCCACAGCAGCGTGCTCGACACGATCAAGTCGTCGGGAACGATCCCCGACGAAGAAGCCTTCGATGCGGCCATCAAGGAATACGCCGATGGCTTCGTACCCAGCGTCGAGATGAAGGACGAGCCCGGAGCGGAAGATCCGGGCGATCTCAACTCCACCATGGTCGACAGCGATGTCACGCTCCCCGAAGAAGACATTTCGGCTGCGGACGGCGAGGCCTGATCCATGGCCGGAGCGAAGGAACGGGTTCTTCGACGCCGCATCGCGAGCGTCAACTCCACCAAGAAGATCACCCGCGCCATGGAACTCATTGCGGCCACCCGCGTGGTCAAGGCGATGCAGCGCGCCAACGAAGCCAAGCCGTACGCAACGCAGATCACCTCGGTCATCGAGAACCTGTCCGCGGGCGGTGCTTCGGCATCGCACCCACTGCTCCGTGAGCCCGAAGAGGTCAACAAGGTCGGCATTATCGCCATCGCTGGCGATCGCGGTCTCGCCGGTCCGTACAACGCAGGTGTCATCCGGGCCGCCGAACGGCAGCTCAACGCAGCCCGTACCGACGGTGCCGAGTACGCGTTGATCCTGTGCGGCAAGAAGACCAACGACTACTTCACCTTCCAGGGTTACGACATCGACTCGAGCTACACCGGCATGAGCGATACGCCAACCTATGAGAACGCACGCGAGGTGGCCGGTGAGGTCATGCGTATGTTCACCGATGGCGAAATTGACCGGGTCGAACTCATCTACACCGAGTTCATCTCCATGGGTACCCAGCGGGTCACCGTCCGCCGGTTCCTGCCCCTCGAAAGCTCTGACACCGTCGCCGCCGAAGGGGGCGGCGAATCCAGTGCCCTCGCAGCATTTGAGTTTGAACCCTCCGCCGGGGGAGTACTCGAATCGCTGCTGCCCCGTTATGTCGAGGCCCGCCTCTTCGGCGCCATGCTCGAAGCCGCAGCGTCCGAGCACGCCAACCGTCAGCGAGCCATGAAGGCCGCAACCGATAACGCTGAAGAACTCAAGACCAAGCTCAGCCGTGAGATGAACCGAGTTCGCCAGGAAGCAATCACCACCGAAATCATGGAAATCGTCGGCGGCGCCGAGGCGCTCGGCTCCGACTAGCACGACACTCATTCAGGAGACTTACAGCACATGACCGTTACTGAACCCGCACTCATCTCAGGCCGCATCGTCGGAATCGCCGGCCCCGTGGTCGACGTTGAGTTCCCACCCAACGCACTGCCCGAGATCAACACCCAGCTCGAGTTCGACGTCGTCGTCGACGGCGAAACCACCACCATCCCGGCCGAGGTCGCGCAGCAGATTGGTGAGGGCCGCGTTCGAGCCATCGCCCTCAAGTCCACCGACGGCCTGACCCGCGGCGCCGAGGTGCGCAACACCGGACACGGCATGGAAATGCCGGTTGGCGATGCCACCCTCGGCCACGTGTGGAACGTCATGGGTGAATGCCTCGACGTACCCACCCACACCGTGTCCGACACCTGGGGTATCCACCGTCCGGCCCCCGACTTCGACGCTCTCGAGCCGTCGACCAAGATGTTCGAAACCGGCATCAAGGTCATCGACCTCCTCACCCCCTACAAAGAAGGCGGAAAGATCGGCCTCTTTGGTGGTGCGGGCGTGGGCAAGACCGTGCTGATCCAGGAAATGATCACCCGTGTGGCCTCGAACCACGGTGGTGTGTCGGTGTTCGCCGGAGTGGGCGAACGCACCCGTGAAGGAACCGACCTCTTCATCGAAATGGGCGAAGCCAAGATGGGTGCCGGCGAAGACGCCGCAACCGTGCTTTCAAAGGCCGCCCTGGTGTTTGGCCAGATGGATGAACCGCCGGGTGTGCGTCTTCGTGTTGGACTCGCCGGCGTAACCATGGCCGAGTACTTCCGCGATGTGCAGGGCCAGGACGTACTGTTGTTCATCGACAACATCTTCCGGTTCGTGCAGGCTGGCTCTGAGGTATCCACCCTTCTTGGTCGTATGCCATCAGCCGTGGGTTACCAGCCCACCCTCGCCGACGAAATGGGCGAACTTCAGGAGCGCATCACCTCCACCCGAGGAAAGTCCATTACCTCGCTGCAGGCTGTGTACGTACCCGCCGACGACTACACCGACCCGGCACCGTTCACCTCCTTCACCCACTTCGATGGAACCACCGAGCTGAGCCGCGACATCGCAGCCCTGGGTATCTACCCGGCTGTGGATCCGCTGGCCTCGACCTCCACCATCCTGGCCCCCGAGGTCGTCGGCGACCGTCACTACGAGGTTGCCCGCCGAGTCCAGGAAGTGCTCCAGCGCTACAAGGAACTCCAGGACATCATCGCCATCCTCGGTCTCGACGAACTATC
Source organism: uncultured Acidimicrobiales bacterium (assembly GCA_964529355.1). Classification (GTDB taxonomy): domain Bacteria; phylum Actinomycetota; class Acidimicrobiia; order Acidimicrobiales; family SHLQ01; genus CALLQB01. The sequence goes on along the minus strand of CAZGVQ010000108.1, from coordinate 6,418 downwards.
TGAAGAAGACCGCGTCACCGTCGACCGGGCCCGCAAGGTGCAGAAGTTCCTCTCCCAGCCAATGTTCGTGGCCGAGGTCTTCACCGGCCAGCCCGGCGTGTTCACCCCGCTGTCGGACACCATCGACTCCTTCGAAGCGCTGCTCGGCGGCGAACTCGACGAGATCCCCGAGCAGGCCTTCTACATGGTTGGTGGCCTCGACGAGGTTCAGCAGAAGGCTTCCGAACTCGCAGCCGAAGCGTAAGCAGGAGAAGCAGGATTACTCATGCTCCAGGTTGAAGTCGTTTCACCAGAAGCCATCACCTACTCGGGTGAGGCCAGCATGGTCGTCGCCCGAACGATGGGCGGCGGCGATATTGCCTTCATGCCCGGGCACGTGCCATTCATCGGCGTGCTCGAAGTCTGGTCGGCCAAGGTCATCGGCACCGAAGGTGGCGACGGCACCGAGTTCGCCGTGCACTCGGGCTTCATCCAAATGGCTAACGACAAGGTAACCATCTTGTCCGACGTCTCCGAAGCCAAAGAAGAAATCGACGTAGAACGGGCCCGAACCGCCCAATCCAACGCCCAGGCAGCACTAGCCGCCGACGAAGCCGACGGAGAAGCAATCGGCGCCCTCAAGAGAGCCAACGCAAGAATCGCAGTAGCAACCGGCGAGCACGCCACCTAGGGTCGCTCAGTCGCAAGCTCAGCCGCAGACACCGGGGACCCACCAGGCCCCACCTAGCTCACCATTACATACCCCTCCACCACGCTCAGATATTCTGAGGTTGGGAGATCGGGCATGGCGTGGCCGAACTGTTGGCTTCTTGTTTCGCCTATCCATTTTGCGTGCTGGTACTCGTGGTTGACGATGGCGGTCATCATGTTCTCGGCGATACGTCGTAGCTGAATCGGCGCCCCGACGTCGCCGGCGTCGATGTTACCGACCCGGAAGCGAACCCGTTCGGCGACTGCGGACCGGTAGTCGCCGATCCGCTCGAGGCCTGGCAAATCGCCGCGTTGACGTTCTTCGGTTGCCCCATCCATAAGCGAGTCCAGTTCGCCATCGGGAGAAGGTTCGGCAGCGGTGAGGTTTCGGACCATGTAGTGGGCAACGGCTGCCTGGTGGCCGAGATGCCAACCGATGGCACTCGAGTCCGGTACCGGTCGCCAATGGACTTCGTCAACGGTGAGATCTCGCCAGAGGTCGTCGGTATAGCTGACGGCGGTGGCATATTCGTGAAGCAGAGAAGCGAGTGATGGTGAATTCATCAGGAGTGTCCTGGTGCAGGGGTGAACTGGTCGAGGGAAGAACGGGAAGAAAGAGAAGAAAGAGAAGAAAGGACTGCGGAGCTTGCCCGCTCGGCGGCGGCGAGTGCGCCTTCGATGTGTCCGGGGGCGACGGGCGACGTCTCGGTTGAGGCCCAGTGCAGACGTCCATCGAGGAACGCCCGTTGGTACTCCGGGTGCCCATAGGTTTGGTAGTTGGTGAGGCGCTCGACGTTTTCGGGCGACGTGAACCCTTCGGAACGCCAATCCATCACGAGAACATCGGTGGGGTGTGATGCGTCGGCTCCGAAAAGGTCGACCAGCTGGGCGATGACGTCGTCTTTGGTTGGCGCGGGCTCGCCCACCGGTAGCGCACAAAAGCCAAAGATCGCTGCTGGTTCCCCTTCAGGTCCGCTCATGTCGTGGAGCTCGCGCATGGGCCCGGTATAGCTGAATGCCGAACCAGCAAGGCCCTTCTCTCGCCAGAACGGGCGCTCGAACACCGCCACAACCTTGACGGTGGCGCCCATCCAGACCGGGGTTGCGCGAGCGAGTCCGCCGATGCGGTCAGGCAGATGGCCAGCGAAATCGATGGTGTTGATCGCGAGGGCCGGCGGGAGGGCGAGGATCACGTGCTTTGCCGACCAGGCCTCCTCGGAAGAGGAAACCTCAAGTACGGCACCGCTCGGCACGATCGACCCGACCAAGGTGTTGAGTCGGACGGTGCCGGGCGTCAGCTGCGCGGTGAGCAGCTCGGTGATCGATTGCATCCCGTCGGTCAGCCGACCTGACTCGGCGTCGAGTTGGTTGGGCATCCGTTGGGGGCGGTCGTCGTTGGTTTGAAACAACATCTCGCCTGCTGTGTGTTGCGGAAAAGTGGCGAGGCTGCCGCGGGCGATGAGGTCGATGATCCGCGGCTCGTTTGGCCAATACCAGGTAGCGCCAAGGTCGATCCGGCCACCCGAAACGACAGGGGAGAACAGCCGTCCGCCCACGCGGTCGCGTGCTTCGAGCACCGTGACATCGACGTTGTTCTGTGCCAGCTTCGTTGCCGCGAAGAGTCCGCTGACCCCGGCCCCGATGATCACAACGTCGGGATGAGCGGCTGAGGTCATTGGCACTGTCTACCAGCTCCGGAGTACTCATTCGAGGTCTGGGACTCAGGTCGGTAGTCGGTCCTGTCGATAGCTCGTTTGTGACCGATATTTCGATATTGCTGATTGCCTACAACACCCGCGACCTGATTCAGCGGTGCCTGACCACCGTCGAAGACAACAAGGGAGAGGTCTCCCTGGAGATCATCGTGGCCGACAACCATCCCGGCGACGGGACAAAGGAAATGCTGGCATCGGAGTTTCCGCAGGTGAAGTACTACGACACCGGCGGCAACCTCGGCTTCGCCCGGGGGGTGAACTTCGCCGCCACCAAGGCCACCAGCGAGTACCTGCTGTTGCTGAACCCCGACACCGAGGTGAAGCCAGGAACCTTTGAAGCTCTGCTCGAACTGGCGCACCGTCGGCCCGATGGCGGTCTCTATGGCGGCCGCACGCTGAATGAACACGGCGACCTCGACCCCGGGTCCTGTTGGGGAGAAACCACGCTGTGGAGCCTCACCTGCTTCGCCACTGGTCTGTCGGCTGCATTCAAGGATTCGATGCGATTCAACCCCGAGGAACTTCCGGGCTGGGAGCGCGACACCGAACGCGAAGTTGGCTACATCACCGGGTGTCTCGAACTGGTGTCCCGCGAGGTTTGGGACCAACTCGGCGGGTTCGACGAAGATTTCTGGATGTACGGCGAGGACGCTGATCTGGCTCGCCGGGCCCGCGAACTCGGCTACAACCCGATGATCACGCCCGATGCCGAGATCATCCACTACGTGGGTGCATCGAGTCCGAACCGAGCTCACAAGGTGATCCTTCGCCTCACCGGTGACGTCACCGCCGTGAAGAAATCGTGGAGTGGCTGGAAACAGACCTATGCGCTGGCGTGCCTGAAGGCAGGTGCCGCAATCCGTGGCCTCGCCTACGAAGTGCTGGCGTTGGCAACCAAGGAAAAGAAGACCTCAGGTCGCTACTGGTTCGAGGTCTGGAGCCGTCGCGATGAGTGGGTCGACGGATGGAAGCCCGCTGCTGATCGCCCGGTCGAGGCCCCGCACAAGGTTCAGTCGGCGGCGTAGTCCGGGTCAGTCCGGAATGTGAAGATCGAGAATGCCGTCCTCGGGTTCGGGGAACGACATATCGAGGCCTTCGAGCGTGTCGACCAGCACCTGGCTGATGAGGCGGTTCCGGAACCACTTGCGGTTCGCTGGAATCACGTACCACGGGGCGTCTTTGGTGCTGGTTTCTTCGAGCATCGCTGCGAACGCTTCCTGGTAGTCATCCCAGTGCTTGCGCTCCTCAAGGTCGCTCTGGGCGAACTTCCAGTTCTTCTCGGGGGTGTCGAGGCGGGCCTGAAGTCGTTCCTTTTGTTCATCGCGCGAGATGTGAAGAAAGAACTTCACGATAGTGGTGCCCTCGTCGGCGAGCATCTGTTCCCAGTCGCGGATGTGGCGATAGCGTTTCTTCCAGACCTTCTCGGGGACGATGTCATGGACCCGGACCACGAGGACATCCTCGTAGTGTGACCGGTTGAAGATGGTGAGCTGGCCTTTGCCCGGTGCATGAGAGTGCACCCGCCAGAGGTAATCATGCGACAACTCTTCGCTCGTGGGCTTCTTGAACGATGCAACCTTGACGCCCGCCGGATTCAGTGTGTCGAACACGTGGCGAATCGTGCCGTCCTTCCCGCCGGTATCGGTGGCCTGTAACACCACGAGAACCTTGTTCTTCCCCTCGGCGTACAGCAGTTCCTGAAGTGCCTCGAGGCGGTGGTTGAGCTCCAGGGTGGCTTCGCGCGCCGATTCCTTCTCGAGCCCACCGTTGTCGTTGGTGTCCCAGTCGCCCAGATCGACCTTGCCACTGGGCTTCACGCGGTATTTCGATGTATCCATACCCCTCTGTCTACCCGAATCACCGCTGCTGCGACGGTTCCCGGGGGTTTAGGGGTTGGTGTCGCCGATGGGCGAGGTCGGCAGATCGGTGAGGTTGAGGGTGAAGCCATCCGGCAGTTGCTGTTCGCCTGGAACATCTGGAGCGTCGGCGGACCTGGTGGTCCTCGGGGGCGCTGTTGAGGTGGTGGTGCTGTTGCGGGGTGCAGTGGTGCTGGTCACCGGGATGGTTGTGCTGATGACTGGCGACGTCTCGGTCGTACTGATCCGGCCGTCGTTTTCGGAGGATCCGGCGCCCATTGCCCCGACGGTGAGGGCTACGACAACCACGGCTGCGGAGGCTGCTGACAACAGCCAACCGGCGCGCTGTCGGGAGGCTCCGGTTTCGACGGAGGCCACATAGACCCACCGCTTGTAGCTGACACCCTGATCGATCGTCGGTGGTTGCGTCGCCACCCGTTTCGGGCGTCGACCTTCGATGCGTCGAGCGACGAAGCTTTCTGCGCCACCCATCCGACCGAGCACAGCCCACCGTGAATACGCCCGGCCAAAGGCGTGTGCGCAACGTTGCGCCGCGAGTGCCTTATCGCCACCCGATGCCCTCTCGGCGCGACAAAACGCCGCCGAGAAGGTCCGGTCGAAGAAGACATCGTAGGAGTCCAGCCAGCCCTGTTCGGAAGTCTGAAGGTTGTCGCCCGCTTGAATCACGCGTACCTCTGGCGGCTCGCATCGGATCGCGAGCCGTCCTCACTAGCAGTACCAGAAAGGGGGTGCTAGTGCCACGCAGAGTGACAAACGTCTAGCTGGCTATAGGGTGGGTCTCGACGTTGCTAGTAGTCGACGCTGGCGTAGGTGTTGATCTTGTCGGTCTGATGTTGTGCGTTGATCAGCCGCACGGTTCCCGACCTGGAGCGCATGACGAGGGACTGCGTGCTGGCGCCCCGGGCGTCGTAGTGCACACCGCGGAGGAGGTCGCCGTCGGTGATGCCCGTGGCCGCGAAAAAGCAGTCTTCGCTCCCGGCCAGGCGGTCGATACTCAGAATTTCGTCGAGGTCCCAGCCCCCGGCCGTTGCTTCGTCGCGCTCCTCCTGGTTCCGGGGCCAGAGCTTGCCCTGCATGCCGCCGCCCATGCTCTTGAGGGCCGCTGCGGTGATGACCCCCTCGGGGGTGCCGCCGATGCCGAAAAGTACATCGACACCAGAGTCGGGCCAGGCGGTCGCAATGGCACCGGCGACATCTCCGTCGGCAATGAGGCGAACACGAGCTCCTGCCTCACGGACCTCGGTGATCAGGTCTTCGTGGCGGTCGCGGTCGAGGATTACGGCAGTGACGTCTCGAACGTCCTCGCCCTTCCGTTCGGCGATGGCCTCGAGGTTCTCGGTAGGTGATTTGGTGATGTCGATGACATCAGCGCAGTCGGCGCCGGCAGCAATCTTCTCCATGTAGACGCACGGGCCGGGGTCATACATGGTTCCGCGTGGAGACACCGCGATGACGGCGATGGCCCCTTCGCGGCCCAGTGCCGTAAGGGTGGTGCCATCGATTGGGTCGACGGCCACGTCGGTTTTGGGTTCGGAGCCGTTGCCCACGATTTCACCGTTGAAAAGCATTGGGGCTTCGTCCTTTTCGCCTTCCCCAATAACGACCAGACCTTCCATGTTGACGCTCTGGAGCATCAACCGCATGGCATCGACGGCCGCTCCGTCAGCACCAAGTTTGTCGCCCCGGCCCATCCAGCGGGCCGCCGCCATCGCAGCGGCTTCAGTGACTCGGACCAACTCGAGAGCGAGGTTGCGATCAGGGATCCGATTCGGATTTTCAGTCATGCTTCGGACAGTACCTTTCGGAAGGTGGTGGTCCGCGGAGGCTCACCGGTTGTGGTTCCTTCGGCGGTTGGTTGGCGATTCTGAGGGGCATCGGGTCCTCAAGGTCGTGGAAGTGGGCAGGACCGGCAATACTGTCGTCGTGACTGGTGACGACGATCTCTACGACGATCCCAACCCCGACGACCTCGATCTGTCGCGGACCGACGTGTCCGAGGAGGTCCCTGACCCGTCGGACGATGGTGAAGCCAAGCCGGTCGACACCACCGGTAAGGACGACGCTGGGGATACCGAGAGCGCCGGGGATACCGACGTCGTAACCACCACGATCGAGCTCGACGGTGGACCCGAGTTC
>CAZGVQ010000107.1:0-9224 GCA_964529355.1 uncultured Acidimicrobiales bacterium | reverse complement strand
CTGCCGAGCCCTCGATGAGACGCCGATACTTCTCATCTGCCGATTCGAGTGCTATCACCCCAACAAGTTCTTCATTGGATTTGAACAAGCGGCGGATTCGGCTGAACAGCGCTGCGCTCATGAGGGTGGTGCCGACGATCAAAATGCCGCCGTTCGGTTCCACATTGGTGAGCTGGCTGATTCCCAATGTCAACGGTACGGCCAACAATGCGACGGCGAGCAATACGATCCGAGATGTCGAGAGCGTCGACTCGACTACCGAGAGGGCCGACGTGATTCGGAGTGCCGATGGGTGCAGAACGCTTATCGATGCGAATCCCATTGCCAGCACGGTCACAACAGCGGTGGACACTGGGGACTCTGTGATCACGAATACATCGCTGATGACAACGCCTAGCGCCGCCAGAGCGAGCATCACCAGTGAGAGGTTTCGGACGCCGGGACCCAGGATCAGCCGCACCGTCGCGGAAAAGAGAACCACGGTAAGGGTGGCGTACACCGAGTTCAGGAGTCGTTCGTTGACGGGAATCGAACCATCTGAGATGTAGCCGGCAAGAATTCCGCCGAACATCACGATCCATGCCGACGCGGCGACGATCGCAGCGTCGATGCGCGCATCGGCGACTGCACGCATGTCGGAGAAGCCAGAGCGGAGCGTTCCAAAGCGCATGATCGCCGAGATCAACAGCAGGTAGCCGACGAGGGTCAGTCCATCAGCGGGTGATGGAAACGCGTATTCAACACCCTGCCTGGCGCTGAGTACCGCCCGCACGACGGCGCCCAGCAACGTCACCGATGCTCCGAGCGCCAGGAGCACCCAGGGAGATCGCTCCAGATCGTCTTCGCGCCGCCCCAAACGAAAGAGAACGCTGAGTATCATCCAAAGCGTCATCAGGAAGCGCGCCGGTATCCAAGCTCCCAATCCGATCCCAAAACTGAGAACAATGACCGTCATCACCGCTGAGGCGCGCCAAGCGCTTTGCACCATCGGTGACAATCGGCATTTTCGGGCGCCGATTTAGTCCAGTTGGTTGACCTGCACGCCGTTCAACTGCACGGGATCGGTGAGATCGACTTCGACCGGCTCCGGTCGAATCTCCGTATAGGTCGATCGCAGATCGAGAACCTCTTCGCGAGCTATGTCGAGGTCGTCGCAACCACAAAAGTACCGTGCCGCATCGGGCGCAAGATCGATCTGTCGCTGTAAAGCGTCCGGCACATACAAGTAAACGGGTGTTGACTCGCCTCCGACCAGCATTTTCGGATCGCCGATCTGGGTGAACGGAAAGTGAAGAACATCCCGCATCACCTCGAGCAGGCCCGAGTCCAAGGCCGCAAGCAAGTGCACCTGCCCAGGGTGTACACGGAACTGTCGAATCGTCTGGCGATACAGCGAAGCCGAGACCATCGTGTCTTTGAACTCTGGGTCGACAGCAAGAGCACCCATTTCATAGGCGGTCCCGCAATTCGCGGCGATGGCGCCGCGCCACCCAGCGTAAAGATCGAACTCGCTCAGCATAGGGAGGCCGCTCAAGGTGAGGTTCACAAAGCGGCAGACACCAACCACGCGGCCGCTCTCGTGCCGAGCAACGTGATAGGTGCTCGACGCAACCCACTGGTCCTCGATCATCCCGTTCACCGCCGTTGACGTCACGAAGCCGACTTCGAGATATCGAGCGGCCTGAAAACGGCGGGCTTCCTGAATCTCTTCGGCAGTCGTCGCTACGTCGGTGGTGAAGGCGTGCTTTCGGACAACGGTCATGAGCTGGTTCCTGACAGATCGTGTGCTGCATCGGCCTCGAGTCGCTCGCTACGAATGGCACGCTGCAACCGCAGCACCGAAGCCGTGCCGAAGACGATGATCAATGCGCCCACGATGAGGTACCCAAACAAGGGAAGTTCGCCTGACCCGGCGACAAATATGTAGATGTAGGGGGCCAGAAAGAGAACGAGAACGACGACCGACCACAGCTGGATAGCCCCGAGATTTCGGGCTACGCACTCCTTGATCAATCGAACCTGCCCGTAGGCATAGGGGAACGCAGTCGCCACGTCGATGAACAGGAATACCCAAGGATTTACGCCAAAGCGGCCCAAGGTCGGCCACGCCACCAGAGCCCGGACAACCGAGAACGCGAAGACACCGAGGATCCATAGCCAGCCGAAGGTTCCGACCTTCCCGGCGTTCTTATCGCTGGCCGAACCAACGTTGGGTTCCTTGGACAAGAGATTCTCTCGCGTTCGCGACAGCCAGTAGACATGACTGCAGCCCGCCAGCCGATTGGGACGATATGCCTGTCAGAGTGCCGAAAGGCATGTGACGGGTGACTCACCAAAGTTAGGACAGGTCAATGAAAATCTTTCAGTCTACTCTGGACGGTTGCGACAATATCGAAAGTCATTCTAGGCGCATCATTTGGTCGCTCAAACGTTCGGCGATAGCTCGCAACGATTCGCCGACGGCTTCGTCACCATCTGCGCCAGGGAATCGGTAGGCCGGGCCGTGGACGTGAATCGCGGCCTCGACCAGGCCCGATGTACCGCGAACGGGGCTGGCCACGGAGGTGATGCCATCCACCGACTCGCTGTAGGTCCACACGTACCCCTTGCCCCGTGCTTCGGCGACGCGACCGGTGATGGCTGTGGGGTCCACAACCGTCTGTTCGGTGACCTGCTCGAGCGGCTCGGTGAAATAGCCATTGAGTTCGGCTGCGTCGGCGTGGGCCAGCAGCACGAGGCCCGATGCGATCGCATGGAGGGGCATTCGAAGCCCGGTCCAGTCGCGGACCTCAACCTCGTTCACCGCGGCGACGTGGTCGAGGAACAGAACATCGCGCCCTTCGCGCACCGAAAGACCCGCCCGTTCGTTGGTGATGAAGACCAATTCGTTCAGGTACGGGCGCGCCATCGCCATGAGATGAGTACCGGCCCGACTCGCCGGTGAGAGGTCGTCGAGTAGCGGACCCAGTTCGTAGACCCCGCCCGCTTCGCGTTGGATAACCGCGCCCTCGGCTTCAAGGGCATTGAGCAGGCGCGCCACCGTGCTCTTTGGCAGATCGACCTGGCTCGCCAGACTGGTGACGCCGGCGGGGCCAAGCGACAGCGCCCGCAGGATTGCGAACGCCCGCTCGACCGATTGAACCATCGGCTAGAGGCCCTTGCGCTTCTTCACTTCGGCGGTGATTGCCGGGATGAGCACATGCAGGTCGCCGATGACCGCGTGGCCAGCCTTGGTAACCATGTTGGCCTCGTTGTCGGTGTTGATGGCAAGGATGTTCTTCGAAGCCTTGGCGCCCACCCAGTGCTGGATGGCACCCGAGATACCGCAAGCGATGTAGAGCTCGGGGGCGATCCGAGTACCGGTCTGCCCTACCTGGTCGCTATGGGGGCGCCAGCCATTGTTGGTTACCGCACGCGAGCAACCCACCCGGCCGCCAAGCAGCTCGGCGAGTTCTTCGAGCGGCGCGTAGGCCTCGGCTGAACCCACTCCCCGACCGCCACCGATGACCACTGGAGCGGTCGAGAGGGTGACACCCGAGCTGAGAACCACCCGATCGGTGACCTTGGTGCGAGCTACCGAATCGTCGAGTTGCGGGGCGAAGGGCATGACCATTCCGGCCCCCGGGGCAGCGGCCGGACTGGCCGTGAACGCATGGGGGGCAACCGACAGCAGCCGGGTCGCGGCGTCGAGGGTGACCCTCTCGAGGAGCGAGCCGCCCCACTGGCTGCGGGTCATCTCGGCTGCCCCCGAGTCGACCTCGGTGCAGTTGGCCACGAAGGGAAGGTCGAGGCGCGCTGCGGCCTGAGCCATCACTTCGTTGCCCCGATCGCTACCGGTGGCCACGACCACTGCTGGCGCCGTGGCGGTGATGGCCTGAGCGAGGGTCTCGCCCCAGGCTTCGGGGCTGTAGTCGTCGAGCAGAGCGTGATCGGCCACGTGTACGGTGCCGGCTCCATAGGTTCCGGCCTCGGCGGCCATTCCCGATTCGGCGCCGAAGATGATGGCGTTCACCGGAAGCCCGGCACCGGCGGCGTACTCGCGAGCAAACGTGAGCGCTTCGTGCGAGGCCGGAGCCATCACGCCTTGGTCGGATTCGATGAGAACAAGGACTGAAGTCATTACAGAACTCCCAACTCTTCCATGAGGTCGACCACCGCAGGTGCGGCGGCTTCGTCGGTGCCAAGGATGACGGTTTCGACCACGGTCTCTACCGGACGCAACAGGCGCACCTTGGCCTGGCCGCCGGCGTCAGCTGCCGGCGCGACCGCGTTGATCTCGACTTTCTTGGAGGCCAGGCGACCCTTCATCGTTGGGTAGCGGGGAAGATTGAGACCTTCCTTCACTCCCAGCACTGCCGGTCGCGGAAGCTCGTACACCTCGAACCCGGCGTCGACTTCGCGGCGGGCGGTAATGATGTCGCCGTCGACCTCGATGCCTTTGATGCCGTTCACCATCGGGCGGCCAAGGCGATGAGCGACCCGCACGCCTACCTGAAAGCCGCCACTGTCGGCCGACTCGTTGCCGAAGAGGATGAGGTCGAACGGACCGTCCTCGGACTCGAGCTGTTCGATCGCGTCGCCGATGGCCTTGGCGGTGCGCTGAGGATCCCAATCCTCACCACCGTTGTCCATCAGCACGGCCTGGTTGATGCCGATGCTGGCGGCATAGCGCAGCTGCTCTTCGGCTTCGGCCGGACCCAGGGTGAGCACGGTGGATTCGCCGCCGTGTTCTTCGATGAGCTGCACGGCACCTTCCACCGCGCACTCCTCGTGCGGGCTCATGGTGAAGCCGAGGTTGGCGGTGTTGACAGACTGCTCATCGTCGGTGATGTTGATGCGGGCACCCGGAGCAGGCACCCGTTTGATGAGGGTGAGAATACGCATGAGAGCTGCCCGCTATCCCTTGAGACGGGAGTCTTCGGGGTCGAAGGCCGAGCCCTCGATGGCTGCGACCTTCACCGGGAACAGCTCGTTCATGTACATGACCTGCAGATCGGTACCGACGACGGCAAGTTCGTTAGGCAGGTAGGCCAGCAGCAGGTACTTGCCCACCGACGGGCCGGGGCCTGCGGTGGTAACCCGACTGACCCGACCGTGACTGTCGGTGATGCGCTCGCCGTCCATGGTGAGGATGGGTTCGTTGCCACCCTGCATGTAGCGCTCGACGCCGTTGGAATCGGTGTGGCTCTCGACGGTGAGGGTGCACATCGACACCTCGTTGCCGGCTTCGCGAGCCTTGAGGTAGGCCTCTTTGCCGATGAAGTCGGCGGCCTTCACCTTGGGGCGGGCCAACCCGGCCTCGACCGGGTTGTATTCGCTCTCGAGCTCGGCGCCCATGAGGCGGTAACCCTTCTCGATACGACCCGACGTTCCGTACACGCCACCACCGGTGGGGCGCAGGCCGAGGTCGGCGCCGGCCTCCATGAGGGCATCCCACAGCGCAGGGCCGTTGTCCCAGCCGGTGTAGATCTCCCAGCCGGTGTCGCCCACGTAGGAGATGCGGAACAGGGTGCACGGGATGCCGGCGACCTCGACGTTGCGCAGCGAGCCGTAGGGCGAACCCTCCTGGCTGAGGTCGTGGTCGCAGATCTTGGCAAGCACCGCCGGAGCGTTGGGCCCCCACAGACCAAGCGTGGTGGTTTCCATGGTGATGTCTTTGAAGGTCACCGAACCGTCTTCGGGCAGGTACTTCTTCACCCAGAAGCTGTCGCGGCCACCGTCGAACACGCCGGTGACGATGCGGATCTTGTCCTCGGCCACTCGCATCATGGTGAGGTCGGAGTGGAACCCGCCATCGGGGGTGAGCCACGGGGTGTAGGTGCTCGAGCCCACGGGCTTGTCGACCTTGTTGACGGCCAGATACTCGGCGAACTCGACGGCGCCGGGGCCTTCGAGCTCGTACACCTGGAAGGCGCTGAGGTCGACCAGGCCGCAGTTCTCGCGGAGGTTGAGGTGCTCGCCCATGGTGATGGGGCTCCACCAACGGTTGTCCCACTCGTTGGTGCGTTCGGTGAGGCCATAGCGCTCGACCAGGTCTTCATTGCTGGTGTACCACTGCGGGCGTTCCCAGGTGCGGGCGCTGAAGAAGAAGGCGCCCAACTCTTCCTGGCGGGAGAAATACGGGCTCACCGTAAGGTTGCGCTGACTCTCCCACTGCTCGGCGGGATGCACGATGCCGTAGGTCTTGATGAAGTGTTCGTCGGCGCGAGCCCAGATGTGCTCGTCGCTCTTTTCTTCTTCGTAGAACCGGGCCACATCGGCGCCATGCACGTCGATGACCCGCGGGTAGCCGTAGGTCATCCACTCGGCCACAACCTGGGCCATGCCGGGGCCTTCCTTCACCCAGACCGCAGCGGCCGACCAGAGGTTGCGGCACTCGGGGATCTCGCCGAGGCAGGGCATGGTGTCGGGGGTGAGGCTCAGCAGACCATTGATGGCGTACTTGATCTCGGCTTCGCCGAGCATGTCCATGAGCTCGATTGCGGTTTCCATCTGGTCATCGAAGTCGTCGGGCGTAAACGGCATTTCGGTGGGCGAGAGTGCGGCCTCTTCGTTGGAGGGGATCTCGTCGGGGTGGTGCAGGATCGCGCGGTGACCGTAGGAGCCGACCTCCATCGAGCCGGCGGACTGACGCTCGTAGCAGAACGTGTCCATGTCGCGGACGATCGGATAGCCGATCTCGTTGTTGGTTTCGGCCAGAACATCCATGGGGCCGACGTCGGCCATCTGGTGCACGGCGGGTACCAGCGGGATGTAGGCATCGGCCATGTTGGCGATGCGATTGCTCCACACGCCACAGGCAATGACCACATACTCGGCTTCGATGGTGCCCTTGTCGGTCACCACGGCCTTGATCTTTGTCTGGCCGGGAACATGGCTGTCCTCGGTGACCAGGTCGAGCACCTCGGTGTTGGCGAACACCTGGCAGCCGGCCTTGTCGATAGCTTCCTTACGCATGGTGGTTCCGGTTTCGAGCGAGTCGACCACCGAAACGGTCGGGCAGTAGAAGCCGCCCATGATGACCTCTTCGTTGATGAAGGGCACGTGCTCTTTGACTTGAGCGGGGGTGAGCAGGTGAGCCTCGATACCCCACGCGGTGGCTGAGGTCATGCGGCGGGTGAGCTCGTCCATGCGCTCCTGGGTGCGGGCCACCTCGATGCCGCCACTGTCCACCGACAGCTGCATGTCGCGGTACTGGTTGGCGCTCTGCTCGCCGAGCAGGGCCATCTCTTTGTTGTGGTCGACCGGGAAGATGAAGTTGGAGGCGTGACCGGTGGAGCCGCCGGGGTTGGGCAGCGGACCCTTGTCGAGCAGCACCAGATCGGTCCAGCCCAGGCGGGCCAGATGGCCGACCAGACAGTTACCGACGATGCCGGCGCCGATCACGACAACCTTTGCAGTGGTGGGAAAATCGCTCACTGAGTACCTCTTCGCAGGGTTGTTCCACATTGTGGAACCGTTCCTTATGGTGGAACAACGGACTGAGCGACCATCGTCCATCGGATCGAGAGGAAAAGCAACCGGAAGATCAGAGCGAGATGCGGGGCATCACGGAGCCTCGAACTGGTCTCGCAGACCGGCGAATGCCACCGCTCCGGCGATGTCGTCGATGAGCCCGTCGGATACCGCAGCACCGGTGATGGTGAAGGTTCGTCCATCGGCATCGGTGACGATCCATGCGGTGGCCAGCACACCGGGTTCGCTTCCGCCCTTGAAGCCAATGCTCGCCCACCGATCGGTGTCGTCGGGGATGCCGGGGTTGATCTGAAGGATGGCGGCGGCATCGGGGTCGGCATTCAGCGCCATCAGTGCTCGGCAGACATCGGCGGGCGTTGCGAACCACTCAAGGGTCTCGACCTCGATCGGCCCGGTCCAGGCGCCAATCACGTCCTCGAGTGGCGCCAACGGCAACTCGGCTACCTCTTCAAGAATCAACCGGCGCCCTGCCTCGTCGGCTCCCAGGTATCGCTCGCGAAGCTCGGTGTTCAGCTTGATCTGAAACAGATCGCGTGTGGTGAGGAACGGCGCATTGAGTTCTGGCTGGGTCACTCCATAGGCCGACTGCGCGGCCTCCACCTGAGTTCTTCCGACGAGATCGATCAGATGATCGGTTGCCGTGTTGTCCGAGATGCTGATCATCAACTCGGCAAGTTCGCGCACCGACATCTCGGTCCCCGCAGTCACATCCTGCGTGGTGCCCGATGGATAGCTGTCGAGTTCGTCGCGGATCTCCACGGCGTCGTCCCAGGTAATCGTTCCTTCGGCAATGGCATCGATGACCGCACCCAACACGATCAGCTTGAAGACCGAGCCGAGAGGAATAGTCTCCTCGCCGCCGCTGTCGACGATCGGCACACACGCACCGCTGGTGGTCTCGGCGATGAGGTATCTGGTGGTGCCCAAAGCTTCGACGGCGGCGACAGCTGCGTCGAAGCTCTCCGGTGGAGGCGCCCAAGGCTGAATGGTCGCGTCCGATACCTGTCCGCCCTCAAGCTCGACACTGAGGAGCAACTTCGGCTCGGGCACCGAACCCTCGAGCAGGAACGCCCCGTTGGTCATACTCTCGCCGAACGTCTGCACGAGACGCCACGGACCCAGCGGCGCGGTCTGCGCCCAGGCGGAGTTGAACTCCTCGACAGAAACCAAGGCCACAAAGTCCGGGCTGAACACCCGCTCGAATTCCTCGTCGCTGAGGACTCCCTCACCGCTCAGCAAACCAATGATGTCGTCGCGAAACCCGGCGACGGTCACCGGTTCGGCCTCGGCATCCTCGTCAGGCTCAAGAGCCTCAGCGATGGTGGTGGTCGCCACCACCGTCGTCGTTGGCGAAACCGTGGTTGGGGAGACCGTGGTTGGGGTTTCCGGCTCATCAGCTGAATCATCGGAGGATCCGCAAGCCGATGCCACCAGCGCCAGGAGGATGAAAAGAAGAAGAGGGAGTCTGCTCATGACCTCAACGGTAGAGATCACCTACGCCATTCGTCATCGGCCAGACGATTGAATCGGCTTCCCCCAAAGGGATGAAAACGAATTAGGTGTCAGACACATATTCGTTTTGGTGTCAGACACATATTCGTTTTGTTAGAGATAGCTGCGGGTGTAGATGACCAGGCGGACGGTGGTGCCGTCGTCGCCGGTCGAGATGTCGCTTTCATCGGCGAGTTGCCGCATCAGAGATATGCCGAGACCGTTCTCGAAGAACAACCGTCGCGGGTCTTCAGGAT
>CAZGVQ010000106.1:0-9289 GCA_964529355.1 uncultured Acidimicrobiales bacterium | reverse complement strand
GCATCGACGTGCTCGTCAACAACGCCGGCATCATCAGCCCGATGCTGCACTTCTTTGAGGCCGACGAAGCCTGGTGGCGGCGCATCATCGACGTAAACCTCACCGGTCATTTCTTGGTGTCGCACCCCACCGCCCGCATCATGGCCAAGGCTGGCGGCGGCTCGATCATCAACATGAGCTCGGGTGGTGCAACCAACGCCCATCGAGCCTTCACCGCCTACGACGCAACCAAGGGTGGTATTGAGGCGCTTACCCGGGCGATGGCGCTCGATCTTGGGCCCTACAACGTGCGGGTCAACGCGCTGATGCCGGGCTCGATCGACACCACGGGTATGTCGATCGACGACCGTAAGCTTCGGGGCGAAAACGTACCGCTCGAGCGCATTGGTGAAGGCAACGACATGACCGGGGCTGCACTGTTTCTGGCCTCTGACGATGCCTCCTACATCACCGGAGACATCGTCAAGGTCGACGGCGGCATGACCGCCCAGCAGCGCTCGGCGACCGTCGACATCATGCCTCCCTCAGATTTTCCCAAGCTCGAAGACCTGTAGTGGCCGGCTACCGCATCGGCGCCGACGTCGGGGGAACCTTCACCGACATCGTCATCGAGAATCCCGATGGGACCTTTGCCTCCACCAAGGTTCTCACCACCCATGGCGGACCTGAGCGGGGGATTCTCGCAGGGATCGAGCAGCTGTCCCTCGAGCGCGGGATCGAGCTTGTTGACGTTGAGCAGATCATCCACGGCACAACGCTTGCGACCAACGCGCTGATCGAGCGCCGCGGCGCCAAGACGGCTCTGGTGACCACTGAAGGGTTCCGTGACGTCATCGAGACCCGGACCGAGGGTCGCTTCGAGCAGTACGACCTCAACATCGTGCTGCCCACACCACTCATCGAGCGCAAGGACCGCTTCGTCGTTGCCGAGCGACTCAATGCGAGGGGCGAGGTGCTGGTGCCCTTCGACGATGCGGGTGCGTCGAGCGTCATCGATCAGCTGGCCGACGGGGGCTATGAGTCCGTGGGCATCGGGTTTATGCACAGCTACCGGAACCCAGCCCACGAGCAACGATTCCGCACACAGCTACTCGAACGTCTACCCCACCTTTCGGTCTCGATCAGCTCCGAAGTGTCGCCACAGATGCGCGAGTACGAACGGTTCAACACCGTCGCCGCCAACGCATACATCCAGCCGCTGATGGCGTCGTATCTGCTGCGTTTGCAAGACGAGCTCGTTCGTCGCGGTGCCAACTGCCCGCTCTATCTCATCCATTCAGGGGGTGGGTTGGTGAGTGTCGAGACCGCTGCGGAGTTTCCGGTGCGGCTGGTCGAGTCCGGGCCCGCCGGTGGAGCGATCTTCGCTGCTGACCTTGCCGCGCGGTACGGCCGCAACCGGGTGTTGTCCTACGACATGGGCGGCACCACGGCCAAGATCTCGCTCATCGAGGACTACACGCCACAGACCGCAAAAACCTTCGAGGTTGCACGGACAACGAGGTTCAAAAAGGGCAGCGGCATGCCCATCTCAATTCCGGTGATCGAAATGATCGAGATCGGTGCTGGTGGTGGTTCGATCGCCAGTGTCGACGCGCTCGACCAGATCCGTATCGGGCCGCAGAGCGCCGGTTCAGAGCCCGGACCGGCGGCCTATGACCTGGGTGGCGAAGAACCCACCGTTACCGACGCCAACCTCGAACTGGGTCGACTGCACCCCGACACATTCGGAGCGAAAGACATTTCGCTTTCGCCTCAGCGGGCGGCAGCGGCGATCCGCAGTCGGGTTGGCGACCGACTGTCGATGGACGCGCACACCGCTGCGGTGGGTATCGCCGAAGTCGTCGACGAGAACATGACCAACGCAGCCCGAGTGCACGCCGTCGAGAACGGAAAGGACCTTGCCGGCTTTTCGATGGTGGCCTTTGGTGGCGGCGCGCCGCTACATGCTGCTCGCCTCATGGACAAGCTGGGCCTCGACGAGTTGTTCATCCCACCGGGGGCGGGTGTCGGCTCCGCCATTGGTTTCCTCCGCGCCCCCTTTGCCTACGAAGCGGTGCGAAGCCTCTACACCCGTATCGACCAGTTCGACTTCGCCGCCGTCAACACCCTGCTAACCGAGCTCACCAGCGAGGCTGAATCGTTTGTTCGACAGGGCACCGACGCAGAGCTCGTGATCGAACGCCAGGTGTCGATGCGCTACCAGGGCCAGGGTTGGGAGATCCCCGTTCGTCTTGGTCCGGGAGCCTTTGATGAGTTCGCGGCAGAGTCGCTGGGCGGTGTCTTCACGAAGGCGTACGAGCAGTTCTTCGGCCGAGCCATCGATGACCTGGCCATCGAAGCGGTGAGCTGGTCCGTTCGGGTCGCATCGGTTCAGGAGTATCCCGAAGCCCTGGAACTCGTCGAGGGCGCCACGATGGTGCCGGCATCGTCGACCCGCCCGATCTTCGATCCGGTCACCCGCGCCAACGCGGACTCCGCGGTCATCGACCGCTCCGCTCTGGCGAGCGGTCACGTTATCGAAGGTCCCGCGGTGATCATCGAACCGCAGACCACAACCGTGCTCGCCTCACATCACCGCGCGGCCATGCAGCCAGACGGCACACTACGAGTCACCCGTCGAACTGGAGCTCTGTGATGGCGCAAAGCGAAGTGCAATTCCAGATCATGTGGAACCGGCTGATCTCGATTCTCGAAGAGCAGGCTCTCACCCTCATCCGCACCGCCTTCAGTACTTCGGTGCGCGAGGCCGGCGACCTTTCGGCCGGTGTTTTCGACCGCGAAGGTCGCATGGTGGCCCAGGCGGTCACCGGAACCCCCGGTCACGTCAACACCATGGCGGCTGCCGTGCCGCACTTCATCAACGACATCGGCCCCGAGCGGATCTACCCGGGCGACGTGTACCTCACCAACGACCCGTGGAAGGGCACCGGACACCTGCACGACATCACCGTCACCACGCCGGTGTTCGTGGGTGAGGATCTCGTCGGGTTTTTTGCGGCCACTGCGCACGTGGTTGATGTGGGTGGCCGCGGCTACGGCCCGGACGGTCGCGAGGTGTACGAGGAAGGCATCCGTATCCCGATCATGAAGTGGGCCGAGCGGGGCGAACTCAACCGCGATCTGGTCAACATCATCCGCAACAACGTTCGTGAAGACGACCAGGTCGTGGGCGATATCCACGGACTCGCGGCGTCCAACGAGACCGGTCGTCGTCGGCTGCTCGACATGCTCGAGGAGTTCGACCTCGACCACATCGAGGATCTGGCCGAGTTCATCTTCGATCGCACTCGCACCGCCACGCTGGCGGCGCTCACCTCGGTACCCAACGGGACCTATCGAAACGATATGCAGGTCGACGGGTACAACGACACGATCACCTTGGCCGCCGAGCTCACCAAGACCGATGAGGGCATTCACGCGGACTTCGCCGGGACCTCGCCGCTCAGCCAGTACGGCGTCAATGTGCCGCTCACCTACGCCCAGGCGTATTTCACCTACGGCATGCTGGTGGCGCTGGCTCCCGAACTACCCAACAACCACGCCTCGCTGCTGCCGTTCACGGTGAGCGCGCCGACGGGCGTGATTCTGAACGCGCAGGACCCCAACCCGGTGTCGGTTCGGCATGTGTTCGGCCACTTCGTCACCGATCTCTGCATGGGAGCCCTCGCCTCGGCGATACCCGACGTCATTCCTGCGGAGGGTTCCGGAGCGCTCTGGAACTTCCAGGCCAGCGCTCGGGCGGTCGACTCCGACTCGACGCTTCCGCCCGTGGAAGTGCTCATGTTCAACAGCGGAGGAACCGGTGCCCGACCCCAGATCGATGGCCTCACCGCCACGGCGTTCCCCTCGGGCGTCATGACCATGAGTGCCGAGGCGACCGAACAGATTGGTCCCATCGTGATCTGGCGCAAGGAGATCCGCGAGAACAGCGGCGGCGGTGGCCAGTACCGCGGCGGCCTCGGTCAGATTATCGAGATCGGTCCGGTCGATGGCTACATGTTTGAGTTCTCGGCCATGTTTGATCGGGTCGACAACCCGGCCCGGGGTCGGGCGGGGGGCGCCGACGGTGAACCGGGCCGTGTGTACCTCGACGACGGCACACCGTTTCCCACCAAAGGCAAGCGAGACGTGCCCGCCGACCGGCGGCTGATCCTCGAACTGCCTGGTGGGGGAGGGTTTGGGAACCCCGCCGATCGCGATCCAGCGGCAATCGAAAACGACGAGAGGCAGGGCTACGTGTCATGACGAACTCCGACAGCACGTATGACGTCGTCATTGTCGGGGGGGCGATCATTGGCTCGTCGATTGCCTGGTTTACGTCAAACAACCCTGACTTCGACGGCTCGATCCTGGTGGTCGACCGCGACCTGACCTATGAGAACGCGTCGACATCGCACACCAACAGTTGCATGCGTCAGCAGTTCTCCAACCCGCTCAACGTGAAGATCTCCCAGTTCGCCGCGCACTTTGTTCGGAACTTCCAGGACGTCATGCACAACGACCCCGAAGTGCCCGAGCTGGTGTTCGATGGTTTCGGGTACATGTACCTCGCCGGTGATGAAACGTTCGCGCACACGCTGCGTGAGAACCAGGCGATACAGGCAGAGTTGGGGGCCGGTACGAAGATCATGTCCCCCGCCGAAATAGCGGCCGACTACCCGTTCTACAACCTCGACGGCATCGTCTGCGGAAGCCACAACCTGGTCGACGAGGGGTACTTCGACGGTGGCACCATGTTCGACTGGTTGCGCAAGAAAGCCGTGCAGAACGGCGTGAAGTACGTCGATGGTGAGGTGGTGGACATCCCGGTTGTCGACGGCGTGGCAACCGGTGTCACCCTGGCAAGCGGTGAGAAGATTTCGGCCGGAACCGTGGTCAACGCGGCCGGGCCACGTGCCGCGCTCGTGGCAGAGATGGCGGGTCTGGTGCTTCCTGTAGAACCCCGTCGTCGGTTCACGTTTGTCTTCAGCGCAGCCGAACCACTCGATCGTCGGCTGCCCCTCACCATCGATCCGTCGGGGGTTCACGTGCGCTCGGAGGGCGACTGGTACATGGGCGGCTGCACGCCAGACCCCGACCCGGCGGTGGCCCCCGACGACTTCGCGATGGACCACGATATCTGGGAGGAGCGGGTCTGGCCGGCGCTGGCCAACCGAATTCCCGCCTTCGAACGCATCAAGGTCCAATCTCGTTGGGCCGGCCACTACGCCCACAACACCGTTGATCACAACGTGATCGTTGGCCCCCACACCGAAGTCGACAACTTCGTTTTTGCCAACGGGTTCTCGGGGCACGGTCTGCAACAGTCCCCCGCGATCGGTCGGGGAGTATCCGAACTCATCAGCTACGGCGAGTACCGATCGTTGGACCTGACGCCCCTCGGCTACCAGAGAATCGAAGAAAATCGACCCTTCGTGGAAACAGCCATCATCTAGCACACGCTTTTTGGGGCCACGAGGGCTTGCGGGTGTGGCGGGGAGAGCCGCTACCGTCGTTGGAATGTTCTTCTACCGGATGCGGTTCTAGAGGTTCGCATGCGTCGCCTCGCCGTTCTCTCGCTTCATACTTCGCCGTTGACCCAGCCGGGTTCTGGCGATGCAGGTGGAATGAACGTGTATATCCGCGAGCTGGTTTCGTCGCTGGCGCAGGCCGGTGTTGAGGCCGATGTGTATGTGCGAAAGTGGCACGACGAACTCCCCGAGGTGGTCGAGGTCGAACCCGGCTTCCGGGTGGTCCACATCACGGCCGGTCCGGTCGATCTGGCCAAGGAGGACCTGCCGGGCATTGTCGATGAGTACGCCAATGGTGTGTTGCACCATCTCCGCGGCGACAAACCGGCCGATGCGCTGCACGCCAACTATTGGCTGTCGGGTGTGGCCGGACACCGCATCAAGCATGAACTCGACATTCCTCTGGTCTCGGTGTTCCATACGCTGGCCCGCGTGAAGGCCGAGACGGGCGACCCGGAACCGCAGCACCGAATCGACGCGGAAGCCCGGGTTATTCAGTGCTCGGACGCAATCGTCGCCAACGCTTCGGTCGAGGCCAACCAACTCGAAACGCTCTATGGCGCCGACCCTGACCGCGTCGAAATCGTCGCACCCGGTGTGGTCCACGCGTACTTCTCGCCCGGCGATAAGCGCGGCGCCCGCAACGCGCTCGATCTGGGCGACGAACCGATTCTGCTGTTCGTCGGTCGAGTGCAGCCGCTTAAGGGCGTCGACGTTGCCGTGCGGGCGCTCGGCGAACTCGACCACACCGACGCACGACTCCTTATCGTCGGCGGTGCCAGCGGCGCCGAAGGCGAAGCCGAAGTCGCACGGCTCAAGATCATCATCGCCGAACTCGGCCTCGAAAAGCGGGTGGACTTCATCGACCCGCAGCCCCACCATCTGCTTTCCACCTACTACCGGGCAGCCGATGTCCTGGTTCTTCCGAGCCGTTCGGAGTCCTTTGGTCTGGTGGCGCTCGAAGCTGCTGCGTGTGGCACCCCGGTGGTCGCCGCGGCCGTTGGTGGCCTCCGCACCCTGGTCAATCACGGGTCCACCGGATTCCTGGTCGACAGTCGCAACCCGGCCGCCTACGCGGCGTTCATCGACGAGATTCTCGGCAACACCACTCTTGCCGTGGACTTCTCGGCCAACGCGGTCGAGGCGGCTTCGGAGTACACCTGGTCCACCACCGCAGCTCGACTGCGTCGGCTGTATCAGGACCTCACCCTGTCATCGCCGGTGAACTGCTGAAGACCAACGTGGCTACGCCAGAAGTTGGCGGCAGAGCTCGCGGGTTTGATCGTCGAGCGGGAAGTAGCTCTCGATACGGAGTTCTTCGAGGGTCACGTTCTGCGGTGCGTTGAACTCGGTGATGGTGGTGAGGAATCGCAGTGAGATGTCGCCCGCCCGAAAATCGACCCCGAGCATCGGCTCGTCGGGTTCGGTGAGATCGGGTTGCCGCCAGTCCGAGGGCACGCCGGGCGCATCGAGCAGTTCGGCTAAAAGCTCGCTCATTTCCACATCGTGTGGCCGGTGAAACAACTCGCGTTGGAGCCGCCGCAGGATAATGCTGGCGGTGCGCTCCCAATCGCCGATCATCTCCCGGCTGGCCGGGTCGAAGAGCAGCGAGAGCACGTTGACCGGCTCACCCTCGGACAGATCGATATCGGCCAGGGCGAACAGGCGGATGCCAGCTTCGTTGCACCGAATCACGCTGTAGAGCCGGTCGACGACCATCATCGGAAACGGTTCGTGGTGGTCGAGCATCGTTGTCACCGCGTCGCCAAGCGGCCCTGACAGGAGTTCGTTGAGCCCAGGCTCGGAGTATCGGGCGGAGAAGCCGGCAGCCCGAAGGAGCTCGTTGGTGTCGCGCATGGGCACGTCGAGCGCCTCGGCCAGCACGAGCACCATCTCGGCGCTGGGATTCGACCGACCGGTCTCGAGAAAGCTGATGTGGCGGGCCGACACCTCGGCGACCAGCGACAGATCAAGCTGGCTCATCCCGCGGTGACCCCGCCAGTACTTCAAGAGCGCGGCGAAAACCCGGTCGCTTGGCTGATTGGTCATAGGTCGAGCGTAGAGAAGCCGACATCGAACGTCACCTACGTCGACAGGTAATCGACGCCGGTGTGAGGTCTCGGTACGTTCAGATCAACGTCGTCTCACGACTGTGAGACGCCTCGCACAGGTAGGAGAAACCTCATGAGCATCGAAACCACCGACCACGGCACCGTCGATGTGGGACACGCCCAGATCAGCTACCAGAAGATTGGCTCGGGGCCGAACCTTCTCTTCGTGCACGGCTGGCCCCTGAACGGCCACACCTGGCGAAACGTTGTGCCTCACCTCGACGGATTCACCCGGTACGTCATCGATCTCCCAGGCATGGGTCGGTCCACGTCGACGGCGGAAACCCCGCTTGATGTTCGGGGTCATGCCGCCTCGGTGGTAGGTGTTCTCGACGCCCTGGCACTCGACAACGTCGTGATCGTGGCCCAGGACAGCGGAGGGATGATCGCTCGATATGTCGCTGAGCAGCGCCCCGACGTGGTTTGTGGTCTTTCGATGTGTGGCACCGAGATCCCCGGGGTCCATGCACCGCTGGTGAAGCTCTTCAAAATGCTTGGCACGCTGCCGGGGGCCAAGGCCATGTTCAAAGTGTCCATGGGTACCGGCTTTGTCGCCCGCACGCCGCTGATTCTCGGCGGAACGGTGTACGACAAGTCGCTGCTCGATGGCGAACTTCGCACCAACCTGCTCGATCCGATCCTCGCCGACGACGATGCGATGACCAACGTGGTCGCCATGATCCGAGCGTTCTCCTTCGATGACATCGATGATCTTGCCGCGGTGCACCGCAACCTCAAGATGCCGACCCTTCTGGTTTGGGGCGATGAGGACCCGTTCTTCCCGGTCGAGAAGGCCCGAGACATGGTTGAGCAGTTCGGCGGTCCGACCGAATTCGTCTCAATCCCCCAATGCAAGCTGCTCGTTCACGAGGAGTATCCGCAGCGCTTCGCCGAACTCACGAGAGCGTTTGTAACCAAGCACTGTGGGATGGCCGCAACCATCTAAGCCACGGGGCACCCGCGTTGTCGTAGTGTGCGGAGATGTCCGAGTCCCCTCCCTCTCCGGATCAACTCGCCGCAGCGGTTGAGCTCATCGAGTCCTGGCTTCAGGCCCAGGTCGGCGAGAATCCCATCCTCGATGCCTACGAGCGGGACATCGACATCGAACGGATGTGGCATATCCGCGTGCTCGGCGACGAGAAGGACGTGTTCACGATTCGTTTTCGGTTGGGCCAGCGAAATCTGCACTACGAGACCTATGTGATGCCGGCGCCCGAGGAGAACCACGAGGCGTTCTACAACCACCTGCTCCGCCGCAATTTGAAGCTCTTTGGTGCGGCGTTCGCGATCGGCCAGGAAGATGCGGTGTATCTCATCGGCCAGTTTCCGCTCGAGCTCCTCACCGATGATCACCTCGACCGCATTCTCGGGTCGATGTTCATTTGGGTTGAGCAGTTCTTCAAACCAGCACTACGGATCGGCTTCGCCACCCGTTTTTCGGCATAATTCGACGTCAGCGGCCTGCCGAAAGGATCTCGACGAAATCATCGACCTTCATTTCGAGATCATTCGTCCAAAATCGAGCGTTCCCGTTGAATGTCGATGTTTCTCGCGGTATTCTCGTTCGCACGGACCCGGAGATTCAAGGTCGACCGCTCGATCGGGGAAGTGCGAGTGGATGACTGAGGACCTCCGGGTCCTGTATTTTTGGTCGCTCTCGTCGCTGCG
>CAZGVQ010000105.1:8155-9305 GCA_964529355.1 uncultured Acidimicrobiales bacterium | reverse complement strand
CTCATATTGTTGTGGCCAACAAGAATGGCACCCCCGATGCGTGGATCCGCATCAAAGCACTTCCGGGCCACTCCCCCAAGATCGTCGCCACCAACACCAGTGCGATCGAGCTCTTCCAGTCGTCCTACGTCGAGGTTTCGGGCTTTGACATCGAGGGCCAGGGCTTCAACGTCAACCACAGCTACGGCTACGGCATCGTGGCCAACACCGGTCACCACGTGCTTATCTCGCATAACCGCATCCACGGTTTCCCCGTCGGTGGCTACGGATCACAGAAGATCAGCCACGCCCGGATCATGTACAACACGATCTATGAAAACTCCTACTGGAACGACAACCAGGGCTCGGGTATCTCGATCTGGCGTCCCCAGCACCACGGTTTTGGCGATGACGCCAACGGCTACTCGGACTACATCGTCGGCAACACCGTGTACGCCAACGAAAACCGAGTCAACGGCGCCGGAATTGGTTTCCCCAACGACATCACCGACGGCAACGGCATCATCCTCGACCAGAACAACCTGACCGGCTACACCCTCCGCACGCTGATCGCCAACAACGTGGTGTTCAACAACGGCGGCAAGGGCATCCACGTGTTCATGTCGAGTCATGTCGATATCTACAACAACACCACCATGCACAACTCCTGGACGCCGAAACTCACCGGCACCCGCGCCGAGATCGATGCATTCGACGCCCGCGACGTTCGAGTCGCCAACAACATCGCATGGCCCCACGAAGGTACCGACGCCATCGTGTTGAAGAACGGTTCAAACCTTGCGAGCTACAACAACATCGTGGTCGGCGGCAACAAGCTTCCCGACGACCGCCGGGTCGACAGCAACCCCGGACTCACCAACCCCACCACCAACCCGAACCAGGCCGACTTCTCGCTCCAGAGTTGGTCGCCGGCAATCGACCAGGGACTCAACCTGCTGAACAGCTCGTTCGGCGGCGTTGACCGCCCAGCTGGCGCACAGTCCGATATTGGCGCCTTTGAGTTCGCTGGCGCAGCACCTGCCCCAACCACTCAGGCCCCGACCACCACGCAGGCGCCGGCCACGACCCAGGCACCAGCGACCACCGCTGCTCCGGCAACCACCCGAGCACCAGCCACCACCGAAGCTCCGGCAACCACCCAGGCACCAGC
>CAZGVQ010000105.1:0-8055 GCA_964529355.1 uncultured Acidimicrobiales bacterium | reverse complement strand
GCACCAGCCACCACCGAAGCTCCGGCAACCACCCAGGCACCAGCGACCACTGAGGCGCCAACCACGACGCAACCGGCGTTCGTGTTCCCCACCACCGAAGCGCCAGCAACCACCACTGCGCCAACCACGCAAGCTCCGGCAACCACCCGGGCACCGGCCACAACCAGCGCTCCCACAACCGCGGCGCCGACGACGACTGCCGCCCCATCAACAACGGCGGCTCCCTCGACCACGCAACCGGCGTTCGTGTTCCCCACCACCCAGGCGCCGACCACAACGGCACCACCCACGATCACCCCGGTGACTCCCGAGTCGACCACCACCTCAACCACGACCACGTCGATTCCCGAGCTGGTTGTCCCTGAGGGATGGACGCCTCATATCAACAACCGGACCGAAGGTTTGGACCTCGAAGGTCTCTTTGACAACGTCGACTTCGGAGACACCACTGAGGCCCTCGAGGAACGTCCGGAGTCCAACGACGAGGACCCCATCGAGAGCGACCGCATCGGTGAAGAACCATCCGAGCTGCCATTTGCCGACGACGACACCCCGTCGCAGCGGGGCGACGATGTCCAAGCCGATGCCCCAGAGCTCAGCCTGGGAGATGTTGAACCAATCGATAGCGGCTCCAACCCACTGCCGTTGGCGGTGGCCGGACTCGGCCTACTGGCCCTTGCAGTCACTGCGGTTGCCGTCACCAAGAGCCGAAACAACTAGGCGCATCGGTTCCTTCAACGACTAGCTACGATAGGCGGCAGTGAAAGTACTCGTCGTAGCCTACGACTGCGTCCCGAACGCCGGATCTGAACCCGGCCTCGGGTGGCAGTGGACCCAGATCGCTGCCAGCAAGCACACGGTCTGGGCCCTCACCAAAGCAAGCAACCGTCGCGCCATCGAGGCCCACCCGGCATCGGCGAACGTCAACTGGGTCTACATCGACGTGCCCGAAGATTCGGGCCCATTCCACACCGGCACCAGCTGGGGCGACGCCGTGCACATGATGCGCTGGCTCCGGAAGGGCTACGACGAAGCCAAGAAGATTCACGATCTCAATCTGCTCGATGTGGTGCACCACGTCTCCTTCGGCGCCTTTTGGCTGCCGAGTCCCCTGGTGCGGCTCGGGCCGCCCTACATCTTCGGTCCGGTAACCGGCGGCGAAGTTATTCCGACAGCGTTCCGATACATGCTCGACAACAAGAGCCGGGCTAGCAACGCAGCGCGCGAAGCCCTGCAGTGGTCAGCCATGCGCTCGACCAACTGGCAACGCATGGCCAAAGCCCGGCGAGCAGTGCGGGTTGCAGGTACCGAACAAACCCGAGCGCGCATGATCGAGGCCGGCGCATCCTTTGTGCACCTCTACCGGCCTTCGTTCTCGCTCAACGACGAACAGATCGAATCGCTTGAGGCGCTCGATGGCCCCGACCTCGATTCACCCATCACCTTCGTGAGCTCGGGCCGCCTCATTGGTTGGAAGGGCCACATCCTGGCTATCGAGGCTTTCGCCAAAGCGTTGAAGCGGCTACCCGACGCCCACTTTCATCTCATCGGCGACGGCTCCGAGCGCCACGCCATCGAAGAACGCATCGCGCAACTTGGAATCGGGAACTCGGTCACCCTACATGGGTCACTTCACCGCGACGACGAGCGAGCGCTCATCGCACGAAGCCATGTCTTTGTCTTTCCAAGCCTGCGCGACAGTGGCGCAACCCTGTTCGTGTTCGCGATGGCCATGGGTCTGCCCATCATCGGCTTCGATACCGGAGCCGCCAAGCAGATGATCGGTTCAGAGTCGGGGATTCTGGTAAAACCCGGCCCGCGCGATGTTGCGTCCGACCGGATGTCTGAGGCCATGGTCGACCTGGCACGCGACGCCGAAGGCCGGGCCGCCATGAGCCGAGCCGGCCGCAAGCGGGTGCGTGAGGTCTTTCACCTCGATGAGGCCGCGTCGGCACTCGACGAGTGGTACACCCGAGCGACTACCGACACATTCCGGCCTCACGGCTAGCCCCATCACCTTGCGACAGGACTGCGAGAGATCAGTCGGTCAGCGCAGCGAGGCGAAGGCTCTCGAGCAGAAACCCGTTGGTGGTGTCGTCGTTGAACGGCGTAATTGCGTTGGCGGTTGTTGCCTGCCGATGCACGTCGTCGCAGCCGACGAAGGTGTCGCCATTCTGAGCTGCGGCGATGGCGAAATCGCTCCCACCAGCGATTGACGCCCAGTGGCCTCCAGCACACACATCGATGTTTCCTGCACCACCGTTGAGTACATCGTTGGCTCGACCGCCGATAAGGAAGTCGACGCCTTCATCACCAAAGAGCTGATCTCTTTGTGGTCCGCCGAACAAAGTGTCGTTACCCCTCCGGCCTCGGAGCACTCCGTCGCCGCCAATAAAGTCGTTGCCTGCTCCTGCGTCGAGGGTGTTCTCGCCGTTGAAGTCATGGAGTTCGTCGTTTCCTGGTCCGCCCAGAATCACATCGGGGCCAAAATCACCCTGCAGGAAGTCGGCTCCGGAGCCACCTTCGATGCGATCGGCGGTCACTACCTTGCCTAGCGCAGCGGTTGGCGAACTTGCGTAAATCGTGTCGGCTCCGGCGTTACCGATAAGTCGGTCGGCGCCTGAGTCGCCGTTGATCCGGTCGTTTCCGTTTCCACCTTCGATGACGTCGTTTCCGCCGCCTCCACTAATGGTGTCGTTACCGTTCTCACCGAGAATCTGGTCGTTGGCGGCGCCACCGCTGAGCGTGTCGTTGCCCTTGGCTCCGCGAATGTTGTCGGCCCCGGCCTGACCGGCCAGAACGTCGTTGCCGCCATCGCCAAAGAGTTGGTCGTTGCCCGCGCCGCCGAACACGCGGTCGTTGCCGCCGCCACCCTTGATGATGTCGTTGCCGGTGCCACCGTTGATGGTGTCGCGGCCACTGCCACCGCAGATAATGTCGTTTCCGCCGTTGCCTTCGATGCGGTCGTTGCCGTTGAGGCCTACGATCACATCGTTGCCGGCCGTGCCTCGAATGACGTCGTCACCAGAGGTTCCGATGATGGTGGCTTGCGCGCCACGACACGCAGCGCCTTGCGCTCCGGAGGTTGAGGTGGTGCCCACTAGTACCGCAGCAATGAGGACCAGCGTGGTCGCCAAAATCGTTGCCGCCGAGTAGTGAAAGCGTCGTGTTGAGAGTTGCTGACCGAACATTCGGTGGGGGCCTTTCAATGTATTTTATAAACTCTGATTGTAGTGGAACGTGCCGCCGCAGCGCCACAGGACATTACACAGGCCACAGCAACAACATGGGGACCACGTCGCCGTTTGTTGAATGGCACCATCCTTGGCCGTATTCGGCCTAGGATGATCCGAGAGTCCTCGGCTGTTGTCGATCTCGTCTCGCTTCCGCCCCGCCGAAATCCCCCCAAGTGAGGTCCCCACAATGAACGTACTATGGCTCGCCGGCCACCATTTTGAGCCGGCAACGATGGGCCTGTACACCTACCCGCGTGGCGTGGCGAGGTCACTTATCGAACATGGAGCCGAGATCTCCTTCATCGGCCACGAGCGCGATGAGGTTCCCCGGCCCGACGATCCCGACTGGACACTTCTGGGCCCGGCATTCCGCCATACGGTCCGTGGTCAGCTCACGAAGTACCCCTTCATGATCAGCGAGGTCTTCAACAAGGAAGCCCAGGAAGCTATCGGTCCACTGGTTCGCCGGAGCAAACCCGACGTGATCATCATCGATCACCTTCGAGCCGGCGGCCCCATCGAGTTGCTCCGCAACGTGGCTCCCATCGTGTATCTGTCGCATAACCACGAATCCTCGGTGAAGCAGTCCACGCTCGACAACAACCCCTCGTTTCACCACAAGGTGGCGTTCACGCTTGACCTTCGAAAGCTTCGCCGTATGGAGCAACGCATCTGCGACGAGTCTGCGCTGGTTACCGCGATCTCTCAGACCGATGTCGAGTCCTATCATCGCCAGAACCACGTCGAGCGAGATCGACTGATGGTTATCCCGCCAGCGTTTCGCGGCGAACGCCTCGAAGAGCGGACGATTACGTCCGACACGCCACGCCGGGTGGTTATCGTCAACAACCTGGTGTGGGGAGTGAAGCGTCGCAACATGCACGAGCTCCTCGAAGTCACCGCCAAACCCCTTCACGACGCCGGCATCGAGTTGGCCATCGTCGGAGGTGACGACGAGATCAACCGGCCCACCGCCGAACTCTTCCCTACCGTGACCTTCCCCGGGTTTGTCCCCGATCTCCAGCAGTACCTCAGCGACTCGCGCATGGCGGTCATGTTCGAACCCGAAGGTGGCGGCCTGAAGATGAAGATCCTCGACTATGTGTTCAATCGGGTCCCGGTAGTCGGCCTGCCGTCGGCCATGGCGGGCGTCCCCGTCGAGCCCAACACCGACTACCTGCCCGCGCCGCGTGCGGTCGACGTGGCCGAACAAATCCTGGCCACCATCGATGACATCGAGCGGCTCAACAAGCTGCACGATGCCGCGTTCGATGCCTGCCGCACCGCCTTTTTGCCTTCCGAAACCGGCCGCTCACTCTCCGAGCGCCTCGAACAGATCGTCCAGGCGGCCCCGTAACCAACCCCCAGCCCCTATCCCAACAACTTCACCACAATTTCGCCGCATGACCCAAGGGCTGTGTCGATAAGGTGAACGTCATTCGCCACTACGTCTCCCACTAAAACCATCGTGCAAGATGCCGATAGCTCCCTAGCTGGGAAACCAAAGATTTGCGTTATTCCACAACCCATTTTTCGGCGACCAAAGGGTCGCTGACCCCCGGAGGATTTTCTAATGAGCGAGAAGGTATTGGTCGCCGGAGGCGGCGGCTTTATCGGTGGACATCTCGTAGCCCGTCTGCTGAATGACGGCTACGACGTTCGTTCAGTCGACCTGAAACCGACGTCGGACTGGTACCAGGTGCACTCCGATGCCGAGAACCTCGTACTCGACCTCGCCGAGAAAGAGCCGGCCGAGAAGTCAGTTGCCGGCATCAGCCAGGTGTACAACCTGGCAGCCGACATGGGCGGCATGGGCTTTATCGAGAACAACAAGGCGCTGTGCATGCTGTCGGTGCTTATCAACACGCACCTTCTCCAGGCAGCACAGGGCGCAGGTGTCGAGCGCATGTTCTACGCCTCGTCGGCTTGCGTCTACAACGGCGACAAGCAGACCGACCCCAACGTCACCGCACTCGCCGAGGCCGATGCCTACCCGGCGCTCCCCGAAGACGGCTACGGCTGGGAGAAGCTGTTCAGTGAACGTATGTGCCGCCACTACCGCGAGGACTACGGCCTCGAAACACGGGTAGCCCGCTACCACAACGTCTATGGCCCCGAGGGCACCTGGACCGGTGGGCGCGAGAAGGCTCCTGCCGCCATCTGCCGCAAGGTCGCCGAGGCAAAGATCTCCGGCAACCACGTAGTCGACGTCTGGGGCGATGGCCTTCAGACCCGCAGCTTCATGTACGTCGACGATTGCGTCGAGGGAACCACCCGCCTGCTCGCCTCCGACATCATCGAGCCAATCAACATCGGCTCGAGCGAACTCGTCACCATCAACGGACTGGTGGACCTTGCAGCCGAGATCGCCGGTATCGAGGTCGAGCGCAACCACGACCTCAGCGCCCCCCAGGGTGTGCGTGGTCGAAACAGCGACAACACCATGATTCTCGACCTCATGGACTGGGAGCCCTCGATTCCGTTGCGCGATGGTCTCGAAAAGACCTACAACTGGATCTACGAGCAGATCACCAACTCCTAGTCTCGACTACCGAAACAAGTCCCCGAAAGTCCTCGTGAAGACCACCAACCCCGAACACCAGCGTGTTGATGTCCTTGGCGTCAACATCAGCGCCGTCAATATCCCGACGGCTGTTGAGGTGATCTCCAACTTCATCGCTGACGATGAGCGGACGTACGTGACCATCACCAGCGTGCATGGTGTGGTCGAGTCGCTCCACGACGAGAACCTTCGCCGTATTCACAACGATTCGGGCATGTCGACCCCCGATGGCATGCCGCTGGTCTGGTCATGCAAGCACGCAGGCGTCGAGAGTTGCGAGCGAACCTACGGCCCCGACCTTATGTTGGCGCTCTGTAAAGAGTCAGCCGAGAAGGGCTGGTCGAACTACCTCTATGGCGCCGGCCCCGGCGTCGCCGCTGAGTTGGGCCGCCGGTTGTCCGATCAGTACCCGGGCTTCAAGGTGGTCGGTACCCATTCGCCGCCGTTCCGTCCCCTCACCGAGGAAGAGGACGAAGCGCTGGTCGCCGAGATCAACGCGCTCAACCCCGACATCGTGTGGGTTGGCCTTTCCACTCCCAAGCAGGAGTGGTGGATGCACGAACATCTGCATCGCATCAATGCACGCGTCATGATCGGCGTAGGCGCCGCCTTCGACTTCCACTCGGGCAACACCAAACAAGCACCGCAGTGGATGCAAAAGTCGGGTCTTGAGTGGTTCTTCCGTCTGGTCACCGAGCCCAAGCGCCTGTGGCGTCGTTACCTTCTCGGCCACCCACAATTCGTGTGGGGCATGCTCAAGGAGCGACCGAAGCTCCTCGAAGAGAACTAGCTGCTAGCTCACCTTCAGCCGAGCATCGATACGCTCTACCTCGTCCAAAAGTTGTTTTGCCTGCACGAGTGCTGGCATACCGATCCACTCTGCAGCATGGCTCACGTCGCACGGTGCCACCCGGGTGTGGTTGATGCGTGGGTGGATCTTGTTCGTCCCGCTCTCCCTCACCGAGGTGAGCTTCTCGTGAAGCTTCTCGGCAGGACGGAGGCCCGTGAACTCGATAGGTGTTCCCGGGCCATGGTGGGCAATAAGGCGCTTTGCAAGATCGACGATCTTCACCGGCTCACCCATGTCGAGAATCATTGTCTCGCCGGGCGAACCAATGGCCCCCGACTGCACGACCAGCCGCACCGCTTCGGGGATCGTCATAAAATATCGAGTGACATCGGGATCGGTGACCGTCACGGGCCCACCGTTCTCGATCTGGGCTAGGAACGTAGGCACGACGGAGCCGCGGCTGCCGAGCACGTTGCCGAAACGTACCGAAACGAACGATGTTGCTGAGTAGCCAGCCACAAAGGCCGCGTAACACTCGGCGAGGCGTTTGGTTGTCCCCAGGACGCTTGTTGGGTCGGCGGCCTTGTCGGTGGAGATGTTAACGAAACGGCCGACGCCGTACTCATGAGCCGCATCGATCAGGTTCTTTGAGCCAAGGACGTTGGTCTGGATGCCCTCCGATGGATGGCGCTCGAGCAATGTGAGGTGTTTCAGGGCTGCGGTATGGAAGACGACCTCGGGGCGATGCTCGGCAAAGATGGAGAACACCCGATCGCGATCGCGAATATTTGCCACGATGAGGTCTGGACTGTCGAGCAATGCTCGGCCTTCAATACTCAGCTGCACACCATGCAGCGCGGATTCGTCGCGATCGAGCATCATGAGTTGTGAGGGGCCGAACTCGGAGAGCTGGCGGCAGAGTTCGGAGCCGATGGAACCACCCGCGCCGGTAACCAGGACCCGTTTGCCTTCGATGTACTCGCTGATTGCAAGCAAGTCGACGTCGACTTCTTCGCGACCGAGTAGCTCTGCTTCCTTGATGGGGCGAATGTCGGAGCCGAGAGCAAACATGCCGAGCAACGACGACGTATCGGGAAGCACCATGACGTCGAGGCCTGCCTCGCGACCCAATACCCCGATTTCCCCGATGATGGCCTTGGAGACGCTGGGCATTGCAATAAGTAGTCCACCCGCCCGGTAGGTCTCGGCTGCGGCAG
The DNA here is from genome assembly GCA_964529355.1 of uncultured Acidimicrobiales bacterium. Classification (GTDB taxonomy): domain Bacteria; phylum Actinomycetota; class Acidimicrobiia; order Acidimicrobiales; family SHLQ01; genus CALLQB01. Next base: position 249 of record CAZGVQ010000105.1, on the reverse strand, counting down.
CGATGTCTCCGCGGTTGCCTACCACGGGCACCCCTTCGACGACCCTGGTGGCCTTCCCGGAATCGTCGTCGAGAACCGCTACCGCCGCGAATTGGGCATGTGGATCGCCCTGCAAGGCTCGGATGATCTGTCGACCCCCAGCGCCCGCCCCGAACACCAGAAACCGTTTGCGGCCTTCGGCGTCGACCTTTGCTTTGCGGATTATGTACACGCGCCATGCGACACGGATCGCGGCCATGGCCAACAGGG
>CAZGVQ010000104.1:2672-9323 GCA_964529355.1 uncultured Acidimicrobiales bacterium | reverse complement strand
CCCCTGGACCGATTACTCGGTTCCCTACCTTTTTGTTAGCCCAAGACGCACTGTGGTGACGAGACGGACGACACAGAACACAGGCAACTTTGCCCGGAATTAGCAGTTTCGGCCGGTTTGGGCCGTTGTTTTGCTAGTCCTCGAGGCTAATTGGCTGGTCATCAGCCTCGCTGAAGTCACCTTCGGGCCCGTCAGCACCATCGGTGAGGTCGATGGCATCTTCGGGCTGAGGCATCACCAGCTTGAACACCCGGTCGGTGACTTCGACCATGATCTCGGGGTTCTCTTTGAGGAACCGCTTGGCGTTCTCGCGTCCCTGGCCGAGTTGTTCCCCCTCGTAGGTGTACCAGGCACCGGACTTCTTGATGATGTCGTGTTCGACGCTGATATCGAGCACCGAACCCTCGCGGCTGATGCCTTCGCCGTACATGATGTCGAACTCCGCGACCCGGAACGGTGGGGCAACCTTGTTCTTGGCCACTTTGACTTTGACCCGGTTGCCGACGACCTCCGGGCCATCTTTGATGGACTCGATGCGACGAATGTCGAGTCGGACCGACGAATAGAACTTGAGTGCCCGACCACCCGGGGTGGTCTCGGGCGAACCGAACATCACGCCGATCTTTTCCCGCAGCTGATTGATGAAGATACAGATGGTGTTGGACTTGTTGAGGTTGGACGTGAGCTTGCGCAAGGCCTGACTCATAAGACGAGCCTGGAGACCCACATGGGACTGACCCATGTCGCCTTCGAGCTCAACCTTGGGCGTCAGCGCAGCAACCGAGTCGATGACGACGACGTCGATGGCACCAGACCGCACCAGGGTGTCGGCGATTTCGAGGGCCTGTTCACCGGTATCGGGCTGGGAGATGAGCAACTCATCGACGTCGACCCCGATGGCTCGGGCATACACCGGATCCATCGCGTGCTCGGCATCGATGTAGGCGCAGATACCACCGTTGCGCTGGGCTTCGGCAACCACGTGGGTGGCCAGGGTGGTCTTTCCGGAGGCCTCCGGGCCGAAGATCTCGACCACACGACCGCGGGGAAGACCCCCAACACCAAGGCAGAGATCGAGAGACAGGGCGCCGGTGGGCACGACCTCGATGGCCATGGTGGTCTTGTCGCCCATCTTCATCACGGCGCCCTTGCCGTGATTCTTTTCAATTTGGCTGAGCGCCATTTCGAGTGCTTTTTCGCGGTCCATAGTGTGGGGTGTCTCCTTGATTCCAGTCTGATTCAAGTCTGATTCTGGTTTGATTCAGACTGTCCAGTTGTTGATTCGGGTTGTTGCAACCGAACCTACTGAGGGGGTGTGACAGCGCCCTTTGGTTGATCTGTGGCGCGTGGTAAGTACAGCACTGTAGTTTCGAACAAGCGTTCGATGCAACCATCCTCGTAAAACTTTCCTGCAGTTTTTTGTGAGCTGCCGTTAGATTGTTCTGGCGGGTGGAGTACCGCTACTACCGCCGCGACCCTCTACGGGTTTCGGCCAGGAGTTACCCGTGCCCCGCAATTGGATCTACTTCCTGCTGATCCTCTTTATGCTCTACCTGATCAGCCTCAACCCAACCGACGCAGGCATCACCGCTCATTCTTTCTTTGGATGGCTCGGCACGATGCTCTCGTCCATCGGACAGTTCTTTGACGGCCTCTTTGATGGCCCCACCGTCGATCCGGCCGCTGGCTGAATCGACTCGTGACAACGGCCATCCATAGCCAGGCAGCGTCGACGCGGCCATGATGACCTCCCATGGTGGGCGGCGCTCGTCGCTCACCGCGCTGATCTGGCCGCTCCCGGAAAGCGAGATTCTGGTTCCGGGAGAGAAGGTCTACTACCGCGAAAGAGCCCACTGGGCTTCGCTCTTTTCGTACCTGGTGGAAACCGTGGCCATCATCATTTTGTTGATGGTTCTACTCGAAGGAATGCCCCGGGGCTGGGGTACCTCGGCGGGCATCATCGTGCTCGGCTCGGCCTTTGTGGTTATTCGCCTGCTCCAAGCCCGTGAGTGGAACTGGACCAACGGCCTGTTTCTGGCCTGCATAGCCCTCATCGCCTATGGGCTTACCTCCGGCTCGCTTTCCGGACTCGCGGTCTTGATCGGCTTGTGCGCCGTCACCCGCCTGGTGGCGCACTACCTGCGTTGGGCGTACTACGAAGACCGGTACATTACGAACCGCCGGGTCCTGGAAACCACCGGATTTTTCGGCTCGAGGATCTCGTCGATGCCCCTGGGTCGGGTTACCGATATCAGCCTCACCCGCAGCGTGTTCGGAGAGCTCTTCGACTTTGCCACGCTCCGCGTGGAGAGCGCCGGCCAGGACCAGGCACTGGGCACCATCCCGTTCCTGGTGGAACCCGAAGTGTTTCACGAGACCATCGTGTTACTTTCGACCGAGACCCACGCCTAGCAGCAAAGCGAAATCGCGCCAGACGCGTGCGTGGAGAAAGAGCAGGCCCTCCGGTGCTATCGATAACCAGCCTCATCCGGTATCCCGTGAAGTCGGTAGGGGGTGAGCCGCTTTCTGAAGCCTGGGTGGGCGCGCACGGCATCGCCGGTGACCGGCAATGGGGTATCCGCGATCTGGCGACCGGCAACGTGCTCACCGGCCGTCGTACGCCTGCGCTGCTCATGGCCACCGCCCGCATCGAGGGAGCCAGCGCCACAACCGCATTCGATTCGGCCCAGGCGCAGGTGGTCATCACGATGCCCGACGGCACCGAAACCAACGACGACGCAGTGCTTTCGTCGTGGCTTGAGACCGACGTTGCGTTGTTACCTGCGTCCGATGATGAAAGCGGAACCTACGAGAACCCACTGTCGGTTGGCGGGGTCACCGATGGTGCCGCCGATGACGCCGACTGGATCTCCTGGACCGGGCCGTCGGGGTCGATGCACGACTCAGGCCGCACCATGCTGTCGCTCGCGTCGGCCGAGACGCTCGGCCAATGGGATCCGCGTCGATTCCGGAAAAACGTCCTCACCGACGGAAGCGGCGAGGACGATCTGGTCGGGAAACACCTGCGTATGGGCGGTGCGGGCGTCGAGGTGACCAAACGGGTCTCGCGATGTGTGATGGTCACCCGTCCGCTACCCGGAGCACCGCGCGATCTCGAACCCCTGAAGACCATCAACCGCGAACGCGACGAGTGCCTGGGCATCGGAATGGTCGTGACGCAGGAAAGTACGGTCGCCGTCGGCGATACTGTGGAACCTGTGGAAACCGGCATTAATCCGGAACACCAACCCGAATAACGGTGTTGAAGAACCCAACAACGCACTATCTGAAGCGTTGACTCAAGAAAGATCGAGGACAACCAAAATGGCTGAAAAAACATTCACCGACGAAGAACTTCGCGAGCGCCTCACCCCCGCCCAGTACCAGGTAACCCAGCAGGCCGGCACCGAGCGTGCCTTCACCGGCGAGTACTGGGACTGCAAAGACGATGGCACCTACCACTGCATCGTGTGCGATGAGGCACTGTTCGCCAGCGACACCAAGTACGAGTCCGGCTCCGGCTGGCCCAGCTTCTACAAGGCGATGGACGACGCCAACGTCGAACGGGTCACCGACAAGAGCCACGGCATGACCCGCACCGAGGCCCTGTGCGGCTCCTGTGGCGCCCACCTTGGACACGTGTTTCCCGATGGCCCCAAAGAGACCGGCGAGCGGTTCTGTATGAACTCAGCCTCGCTTCGCCTCGAAGCCACCGACAGCGACTCGGAATAGCTCGTACCGGTCCTGCTGTGGGACCTCGCTCTAGATGCCTTCCGGCTGTTCGCTGCCCAGCAGCCGCAGCCGGAGGGCGTTGAGCACGGTGATGGTCGCGTACTGACGAAGCCGGTTGCGGTCGGCGGGAAACGTGACCTCGAAACTCTCGACCCTGCCGTCGAACACCGTGGCCAGCCAGATCGCACTCAGGTTGCCCTCGGACGACGGGGTCGCCGCACCCGATGCCACGACAGCATCGGTGCCCAGCCGGCTCGCTGCGGCCAACGCCAGCGCTTCGACGTGTGATTGACCGTCGGACGGTTCGACGCCCAGCAACTGCTGCGCAAGCGGTGCACTGTGGGCCACAAAGCCTCCCAGCATCACCTCGCCCGCTGCCGGAGTATCGAGCAGGCGCGACGAAATCATGCCTCCGGTGGCCATCTCTGCCACACCCAGGGTGAGTCCCTGGTCTCGGAGGAGATCCAGGACCACCGCCTCCATGTTCTGAGGCACCGTGGCTCGGGTTCGCGCATCGTCGATACCAAAGATGATCGGGCCAACCGTCGCGTTCAGGATTGCCCGGATTCGGGCCTCTTCGTCGTCGAGCAACGATTCGGCCGCCGCAGCGTCGACAGCCCGTGCTGTCAGGCGGATCTTGAGTCCCTCGACGCCGCTGGCGTTGAACGCGAGCGTGACACCAGCACCCGGCTGGTCGAGTCGGGCGATCTCGTCGGCCAGCACCTCACCGAGGTTTGACTCGCCGACGCCCCAAGTGCGGAGCGTTCGCGATGAGATGGTTGCGGTCTCGCCCGACCGGCGCATGAGATCGGGTATCACCGTGCCGAGCACCATCTCGTGCATCTCGTAGGGCACCCCGGGCACCGCGTAGATCACGCAGCGTTCGGGAGGCTCACCGACCGGTACCACCAGGCCAGCAGCAGTGCCCGGTTGTTGTTCCATCGGCCAGCCGCCACGAGGCACATCGGCCTGCGAAAGGTTGCTCTCGGGCATTTCGCGGCCCCGCGACGAGTACATCTCGCGGATCTTGGCGACGAGGTCGTCGCTGCGCTCCAGCGGACGGTCGGTGAGTTCGGCGATGATGTCGCGCGTGATGTCGTCGTGGGTGGGGCCTAGGCCACCCGTGATGATCACGGCGTCGGACCTATCGATGGCCTGGCCGATCACCAGGCGCATCCGCTCGGGGTTGTCACCCACCTTGGTTTGGAAATGTGAGTTGAGGCCGGCCAGGGCCAACTGCTCGCCGATCCAGGACGAGTTTGTGTCGACGATCTGACCCAGGAGCAGCTCGGTTCCGACCGCGACAACCTCAACGTTCATGGCCGAGACTCTACGTCAGGAAGCGCCAGCGTAGGAGCGACTGCCGTCGCGCAGATAGAGATACCCGGTGTAGAGCGTCAACGCCACCGCCACCCACAGCGAAAGGGTCACCAGCCAGCGCGTTTCCTCGAACGGTGGGGCCACGGCGATCAGCAGGGCCACACCCTGAATGGTGGACTTCCACTTTGCCGCCTGGCGGGCGGGCACCACCACCGACTTGGTGGCCAGCCAGCTGCGCCACGCGCTGATACCCAGCTCTCGCACGATGATCAGCACCACGGGAAGCCACCAGTACGCACCGACCTGCCACAAGGCCACGCTGGACCCGATAACCACAATTTTGTCGGCCAACGGGTCGAGAAAGGAGCCGGCCTTGGTGACGCCATGCGAGCGGGCCAATCGGCCGTCGATGAGATCAGAGACCGCAAGGATGAAGCCCAGAATGACCGCACCCCAGGAAGCCCCGAGGGATTCTTCGTTGGCCAGGATCATCCAGAAGATCACCGGTGAGGCCAGAATGCGACCGAGCGTCACCATGTTCGCGGCGTTGGTGACAAAAGCACCGCCGTGATGCCGGACGTCGGCAAACATCAGGCGTGCGCTCCCTCAGCTGTCGCGGCTGGGTCGGTGATCTCTTCGCCAGAGACACCTTCGGCCATGAGGTCCGGGCCCAGGGCGCCGCCGATGGTGACGGTGCTGAACTCTCCTACGGGCAGGTCGACGGGTACAGCAACGATGCCGTCGATCTCGGGTGCCTCGCGCGTGCTGCGGGCGATTCCGGGCTCATCCACAAGAACTCTGACCGTCTGGCCGATCATTTCGTCACGCTTTTTCGCGGTGATGGCGTCCTGAAGCTCTCGAAGCTCGGCCAGGCGCTCGTGCATGAGGTGGGTATCGACCGGTGCGTCGAGGTCGGCCGCATAGGTGCCGTCTTCGGGGCTGTAGGCGAAGAACCCACACCAGTCGAGCTCTGCCACCTCGACAAACTCGATGAGTTGGTCGTGATCGTGCTCGGTCTCGCCCGGGTAGCCAACGATGAAGTTTGAACGGAAGGCCGCCGTTTGCTCGCGGGTGCGAATGGCATCGATCCGTTCGAGGAAACGCCGGCCATCGCCCCAGCGGCGCATACGACGCATGAGCGGCGCAGACACGTGCTGAAGCGACAGGTCGAAGTACGGGACCTCGGTAGCGCAGATCGCGTCGATGAGCGCATCGTTCAGCTCGGAGGGGTACAGGTACAACAGGCGCACCCACTCGGTGTGCTTGGCAACCTGCTCGACCAGTTTCACCAGGTCTTTGGTGCCTTGCCCCTGATCGCGTCCGTAGCTCGCCAGATCCTGGGCGACGAGAACGACCTCTTTGGCTTGCAGCTGATCGACCTCGTCGATGATCGAAGCGATGGTGCGGGACCGTTGGGGTCCGCGGAAGGTGGGGATGGCACAGAACCCGCAGGCCCGGTCACATCCCTCGGCGATCTTCACATAGGCCCACGGTCGCTCGGATGCGGGCCGGGGCAGGTTGAGCAGATCGAAGCTGGGTGGTGCAGGCTTTGCGCCTCCACTCACCGGCTTTGCGCCTCCACTCACCGGCTTTGCGCCT
>CAZGVQ010000104.1:0-2572 GCA_964529355.1 uncultured Acidimicrobiales bacterium | reverse complement strand
GGCTTTGCGCCTCCACTCACCGGCTTTGCGCCTCCACTCACCGGCTTTGCGCCTATGGCCACCGGCACGCCGAAGCCGGCCACCTGGTCGGCTTCGGGAAGCGCCTCGGCCAACTCGGCGCCGTACCGCTCGGCCATACAGCCGGTGATGACCAGCTCGGCATCGGGGTTCTCGTCGGCGATCGCCAACACGGTGTCGATGGATTCCTGTCGGGCCTCTTCGATAAAGGCGCAGGTGTTCACCACCACCACGTCGGCCTGAGCCATATCGTCGGCAGCCGTCATGCCGTCGGCCTCCATCTTGCCGGCGATCTTGTCAGAGTCGACCTGGTTCTAGGGACATCCGAGGGTTTCGATGAAGAAGCGTTGCGCCATCAGAACTCCCCCGCCGCGCCGTTTTCTTCGGCGCGACGATGCGCTGCGTACCACTGGGTGGCCGAAACCAGTGCGTAGGGCACCACCAGCAGGGCGACGTACAGCCAGTTGCGGGTAACGAGGAACAGCACAAAGGAGGTAAGGACCAGCGCTACCAGCCCGGCGAGAAGGAGCCGGGTGAGAATGCGAACATCGGCGGTGGAGTCGAGCCCCCGGTCTTCATACACGGCCCTGAGGTTACCGGACGCCGTGGGTTCAACCAGCGCCGACAACCGCGATGGTGAGCACGTACAGACCCAGGAGCACTGCTGCTTCCCAACGCACCACAAGGCGTTGGGTATACATGAACGCGATGGCTGCGGCACTGATGATCATCATCAGGATCACGCCGTTCACCGCCACGCTGTTGTCGCCGACCGCACCGGGGCCGATGACGGCGATCACGCCGCCCACCGCCAGGCTGTTGAACAGATTCGAGCCCAGAAGATTGCCCACGATCAGCTCGGTTTCGTTTCGCCGTGCGGCCGCCACGGCCGTCACCAACTCGGGCAACGACGTACCGATGGCCACGAGCGTCAGCCCGACGAAGCCGCCGGTCAGCCCCAGGTCGTCGGCGATCCAGGTGGCCCCTTCCACCAGCAGTTGTGCGCCACCGATGGTTCCCACCAAACCAACCAGGGTCCGGCCGATCTCATAGGAGGTCGAGGTTTCGTCCTCGAGGAACTCCTCGTCGATCTCGACATCGTCGGCCTCACCCGACATGAGCAGCCACCCGATGGCTGCCACCAGCAACACGAGCATGGTGATGCCCTCGAAGCGGCTGAGCCCGCCCTGCACGAGAATGGCAAACAGGCCAGCAGCGGCAAAGGCAAGCGGTGCTTCGCGGCTGATGGCCTTGGCCGGAAGCGGTAGCGGTGAGATGAGCGCTGCGGCCCCCAACACCAGGCTGAGGTTGGCCGCATTGGAGCCGACGACGTTGCCGACGCCCAGCGAAAGCTCACCCTGTGATGCCGCAATGCCCGACACCAACAGCTCTGGTGCACTGGTGCCGAAACCGAGCACGACCGCTCCGATAACGATGGGTGACATGTTGAGGCTCGTGGCCAGGCGTGCACCGCCGAGGACGAACTGATCTGCGGCGAAGGTCAGCAGAACAAGGCCTGCGACAACCGCAAGAATCGACAAAATCACAGAGTGCAACGCTACCCGAGGTCCGGGTCGCTGCAACGTTTAGCTCCGACAATCCGCTGAGCGGTGCCTCAGAGCGCGCTTGCGGCGCCTCAGCCCCGTTGAGCGGCGGCGAGTTCCTCAGGGGTCAGAAGTACCTCGCGGGCCTTTGAGCCCTCGCTCGGGCCAACGACGCCCCGTTCTTCCATAAGATCCATGATTCGTCCGGCGCGGGCGAAGCCGACCCGGAGCTTGCGCTGAAGCATCGATGTCGAACCCAGCTGGCTCTGCACCACGAGTTCGATGGCTTGACCGAGGAGTTCGTCGTCATCGCTCCCGCCCGATGCGCCGAACGTGCCCGGGGGCGCAGCTGCGGTGACCTCGTCGACCGAGTCGACCGAGTCTGATGCGGCTGGTGCGGCGGAGGGAAACGGCACGTTTGCGATGGGTAACGGCTTTGCGGTGCTGGCGCCGGGATCCGGCGCACCGGTGGTGGGTGCCGTGGCCTCTGCCGTGGCGGCCTGGGCCTCCGCACCGGGTTCTGCGGCCTGGTCATAGGGCGCTTCTTCAAGCTCGGGCTGCTGCTCGCGCCAGAACTCGACGACGTTGCGCACTTCTTCTTCGGTTACCCAGCAACCCTGCACGCGGTGCGGCGTGCTTGAAGCGGGTCCCATCAGCAACATGTCGCCTTTACCCACCAGGCGTTCAGCGCCTGGCTGATCGAGGATGACCCGACTGTCGGCGAGGCTCGAAACCGCGAACGCGAGTCGAGCGGGCACGTTGGCCTTGATGACACCGGTGATGACGTTCACCGACGGGCGCTGCGTGGCGATAACCAGGTGGATACCGACCGCACGAGCCTTCTGGGCGATGCGACAGATCGATTCTTCAACATCGCGGGCGGCCACCATCATCAGGTCGGCGAGCTCGTCGACCACCACCATGATGTAGGGCATGTGCTCGTACACCTTGGGGTTGCCGTCGGCATCGACCTCGCCCAGCTTGGGTTTCACGGCGCCCTTGGCGATGGC